>NZ_QZEG01000052.1:0-18022 GCF_009917605.1 Anaerotruncus sp. 1XD42-93
CGCGATCTCGGCCTAAGAGCCGCCTGCGGCGGTTGGCCTCGAAACGCTCGCTGCGGCTCGCAGTCCGGGCCAAAGGCCCGAGAAGTCCCCCGAGGGGGGCGCTTGCGCCCCGGAAGTTTGGTCTGGAACCCAAACTTCCGTTGCCTAGAATGGGTTCAGATCGTTTTGGAAAAACTTCTCGCAGTCGATATTCATGATGACGCCGCGGCCCTCGACCTTGGCGATCGACTTCAAATATTTATCCGAGCTGTTGATCCCGAGATCGGGCGGGGGAGAGCTTTCGGAATCGTCGATGGTGAGCACCTCGACCACGCTGTCGACGATCAGCCCCACCTTCATGTCCCGGATAGAGACCACGATGATGCAGGTTTTGTCGTCGTAGGCGCGCTCCGGCTGGTTGAACTTGAGGCGCACATCGATCACCGGCGCGACCTTGCCGCGCAGGTTGATAATCCCCTTGATATAATTGGGCAGGCCGGGGACCCGGGTAATCATCGGCACATTCACGATGTCCAGCACGTGCGCCAGCTCGATCCCGTAGACGATCTTCCCCATATGGAAGGTCAGATAGCGGCCGTGCAGGTCATCCAGCCGTTCGGCGGTGTTCGCCGCTGTTGTCGCTTGGGCAGCCATCGTCACATTCTCCTCTCTTTGCTCAGGTTGAGCAGGTTATTGGCGTCAAGGATCAGGCTGATGCTGCCATCGCCGAGGATGGTGCAGCCCGAAAGCCCGATCTTTTTGACCGAGTATTTGTTCAGGAAGTTCGGGAACGGTTTGACAACCACCTGCTGCTCCCCGAGCAGCGCGTCCGCAAAGATACACGCCTTGTTTTCTCCCGATTCGATCAGCAGCAGGATGCCATCCTCCAGCTTGGTCACCTCGGTGGGCGCGTCGAAAAGCTGGTGCAGGCGGATCAGCGGGAAGCATTCGCCGCGGATCATGACCATTTCGGTGTCGTCGGTATTATAAAGGATGCGCACATCCTCCGAAACCTTGAAGCTCTGCTGGATCGAGGTGATCGACATGGTGTAGGTCGTGTCGCCCACCTGGAGCTCCATGCCGTCCACGATGGCCAGCGTCAGCGGGATCTTGATGGTGAAGGTCGAGCCTTCGCCGCGCTTGCTGTCGATCGTCAGGCTGCCGCCGATCTTCTCGATGTTCTGGCGCACAACGTCCATCCCGACGCCGCGCCCCGAATACTCGGTGACCTCCTGGTTGGTGGAGAACCCGGGCAGCATGATCATCCCGAAGATCTCGCGGTCGGTATACTCGCTCTCGGGCTTGGTGAGCAGGCCGCTTTCACGCGCCTTGCGCATGATCCGTTCGGTATCCAGCCCGCCGCCATCGTCCGAAATGATAATCACGATCTCGCCGCCCACGTTCTTGGCCTCCATCGAGACGCGGCCCACCGCGGGCTTGCCCGCCGCAATCCGCTCCTCGGTCGGCTCGATGCCATGGTCCATCGAGTTCCGGATCATGTGCATGAACGGGTCGCCGATCGCTTCGTTGATCGTTTTGTCCACCTCGGTCTCGCCGCCCGCTGTGACAAATTCCACTTCCTTGCCTAGCTTCTTGCTCATATCCCGCACGAGGCGCGCCATCTTCTGGAACACGCCCGAAAGCGGGACCATCCGGATCGACATGACGATGTCCTGGAGCTCGTCGGTGAGCTTGCGCAGCTCGCGGGTGGATTTGTTGAAGTTGTCGAGCTGAAGCCCGCGCAGGTCGGGGTTGCTCGCAACCATCGACTCGGTGGTCACCAGCTCGCCCACGAGGTCCATCAGCTGGTCGAGCTTGGTCTGGTTGACGCTCACAAGGCTCTGCTTGGCCTTGGGCAGGCCCGGCGTTGTCCCCGCGGGCTGTTGTGCCGGCTGTTTGGGCGGGGGGGCCTGCTGCGGCTTTTCGGCCTGCTGCACCGGGGCCGGCGCCGGCGCGGGTTCCGGCTCGCTGGCTGTGGGTGCGGGCGCGGCTTCCGGCGCGGGCTGGGCCGGCTCGATCGGCTCGTAGGACGAGACGTTCACCGCGTTTTCGATGACCTGATAAAGCTCCTCAAGCGGGACCGAGGGCTTGCAGATCACGAGGAAGCCGTTTTTGATGATCTCCGAACAGAGGCCGGCGTCGCTTTCGGGGTTGGCCGGGTCGGAGGTGATCTCCTCACAGAGGTCCTTGAGCTGGCTCATCAGCATGAATGCGCGGATGTTTTCCATCTGGCAGCCGTCCTCAAAGTGCACCCGGATCCGGCAGAAGCCGTCCGCCGGGGGCGCCTGCTCCGCCGGCGCTGCTGCCTGGGCCGGGCCGCCCGGCTCTTCGGGCGTGTCCTTGCCCTGCATCACCGCGGCCAGCCGTTCGAGCTGGTTGATCAGGGAAGTGGGGTCGCCGGTGGCGTCGTGGTCGTTCTGCACCTCTTCGATCTGCTCCTTGAAAAAGTCGGAGGACTGGAACACCAGTTCAAAAATCGCCTCCGAGACGCGGTCCATCCGGCTGGTATCCTCGCGGATGATGTAGAACACATCCTCCACCGCATGGGCAAGGGTGGAGATCCCTTTGAAATCCATCATTGCGGCAGAGCCTTTGATCGTATGCATGATCCGGAAGATTGCGTCAATATTATCGGAGTTGAAGCATTTTGACTTTTCGGAGTCAAGCAGAATCTCGTCGAGCTGGTCGAGTAGCGTGGTCGTTTCGTAAATAAAGACTTCCAGCATCGGTTCCATACTAGGGTCAATCGGCATATTCGCTCACCTGCTATCCTATAAAAATTCAGCCATGCTTTCCGGCCGGGACAGGGAACCCCTTCCCGGTGCAGCCGCGGGCATGGCCGACCCGCATCTACCCGGCGGTTGCCGTATTGGGGACGTGCCGGCGGCCGCCCCTGTCTCCTACCAGGGGCGGCCTGTCCGCGGAATGCCGACGTTTCCCTGCGCGGCATTCCCGGGCCCGGTACGGGACGTGACAGAGTGTGAATACCCCCACCCGTGCGATAAGGATAATCACAACTCTGTATAAACTATTCGACCACTTAAAAAAAAACTAAAGTGAAAAGCTTGTGTTTTTCACATTTTGTTCGATAATCACTAATATGAGGGCTTCAGAACACCTTCCGCAGGCCCTGCGGGGGCCAAAGGGCGTGGGCTGGGCCTCATATTTTCCGAAATTTCTGAAAGGCTGGGAGGCTTCGGGTCAGTGGCAGATATACTGAAAATTACAACCCCGTTGATCAACAAGTCGCAGCCGATGGACCCGAAAAGGCCGGCCGACGTCAACACGCAGTTTGACATCCACAATGTCAACCGGGTGGTCAAGCCGGCGACACAGGAGGAAATCCTCGCCCAGAACAACGGCCTGAACCAGCAGGAGGGCACCTCCGAGATGCTCCTGAGCCTGCTCAAGGACCCTTCGGTCGCCGCCAGCTCGCTGAAAAACCTCTACCTCATGCAGGAGCTGATCAAGCTGCTGCCGGTCAACAACGAGACGTTTACCAAGGAGATCCAGCAGCTTTTCGACCAGATGTTTGTTTCACAGGAGGAGATCGCGCCCGAGATGCTGCGGCAGGAGCAGATCACCACCGTTTTCAAGGGGGAGATGTTCGATTTCCTGCGCGAGCTGCTGGGGAAATACCCCGACCAGCGCGACCTGCGCGCCTCGGTCGTGAGCTTCCTCAAGGCGCTCAACCAGCATGGCTCCCGCGGCGCGATGCTCGAATCGGTGGCAAACAGCCTGGAATTCCTCTCGGAAAGCCTGGCGAGCAGCCATTCGATCTCCGAGCGGCTGATGCGGCTTGCCCAGCGGTTCCGCCAGCCGGGGGCCATGCAGAATTTTGACAACCTCAAGCGCGGCGCGCTCGCCCTTTTCAAAGAGGTGGAGGACAGCATCCTCTTTTCGCCCAAGCTGGCAAAGGTGCTTTCGATTGCCACCTACAACCTCTCGCGCTACAACGACAACCCCATGTTCATCCAGGAATCGACCGCGATGGTCCTTTCGCAGCTGCGCGGGGAGCAGGCGCGGGACCAGTTTGTGGAATATCTCAACCAGTATTTCTCCGGCGGGCAGCAGGAGGATTCCGCCGCCGCGCTGCAAAAACAGGCGGGGGAGAAGTCGGTCATGGACGTGATCGCGCGCCTGCTCGGCCGCAGGCCGGATTCGGATGAGCTGATGCTTTTAAACCCCGAGAAGGTGGAAAAGATCCTGCGCAGCCTGCTCTCCTCCCCCTGCAACTTCACGCCGCTCCTGCATTTTGTGGTGCCGGTGCAGTACGAGGACATCCGCTCGTTCGCCGAGATCTGGATCAACCAGAACGGCGAGGAGGACGACCGCCAGAACCGCGGCAGGGGCGGCAAATGCCTGCATATGCTGCTGGTCTTTGACATCAGCGACATCGGGCGGTTTGAGATGGAGCTTTATGTCCGCGAAAAGGTGATCGACCTTTCGCTCTTCTGCCCGCCGGGGTATTTGCAGGAATATACGGCGGCCCAGGCCGACCTTTCCCAGTGCCTGCGGGGGCTGGACTACCGGTTCGGCGAGATTCAGTTCAACCGGCTCGAGCGCCCGCGTTCGCTGATGGACGTGTTCCGCTCGCTGCCTTACAGGAGGACGGGCGTAGATGTCAAGGTCTAAAGCCAACCGCGACAAGCGCAATAAGGCGGTCGCACTGAAATATAATATGGAGGAGGACCCTTCCCCGATCGTCATTGCCTCGGGCTATGGGGAGATCGCCGAAAAGATTGTCACCGTTGCCGAAAAGCAGGGGATCCCCGTTTTCCGCGACGATAGCGCTGTTTCCCTGCTCTGTATGCTCGAGATCGGCTCGAATATCCCCGAGGAGCTTTATCAGGTGGTCGCGGCGATCTATGTCCAGCTGCTCGCCACCTCCAAAAAAATCAAGAATACCAGCCCCGGCAGCAGCGCTATGAAGGTGCTCGGCGCCAGCCTGTTTGGCGGTGAAGATTAGCTTTCGCTTTTTTGTGCAGCGGTGCAGCACCTTACCTTTTTAGAGGTGTGCCGCTTGCCAGCGGCAGGAGATGCCCGGTCCCGTCCGGGGTAGTGGCTCTTTTTGTGCAGCTGCGCAGCACCTTGCCTTTTTGATCAGTGTGCCGCGAGCGGCACAGGATGCCCGGTCCCGTCCGGGCGGACGGCTTGCTTTTTGCTTGTGCAAAAAGCAAGATAAAAAGCACACATAAGGGGGCCCCCCTTATGTATCCCCCGGAAGGGTGCCCGCCTTTGGCTGGGCGGAAGGGACACGCATGTCACAGCCCGCCCCGACCTGTTTTTTGCCCAGACAGGCCCCGCCCACTCGACCCGGGCTGTGCCGCAAAACCCCTCTGCACAGTGCCCGATCGGGCCGAGCTTCCCAGCTTGCCGGGGAGGGGCACACGGGGAGGGGTCGCTGACCCCTAACCCGTGAGGCGCATCCTGCCCGAGCGTCGCGCGTAAGCGCGCTTCGGGCTGAAAGCCCGAGAAGCGATGGGCGTTGTTTTGGTCGGGATTCCAAAACAACATGCGCCCCACCCCCCTTATGTATCCCCCGGAAGGGTGCCCGCCTTTGGCTGGGCGGAAAAGACACGCATGTCACAGCCCGCCCCGACCTGTTTTTTGTCCAGACAGACCACGCCCACTCGACCTAAGCCGCGCCGCAAAACCCCTCTGCACAGTGCCCGACCGGGCCGAGCCAGCCAGCTTGCCGGGGAGGGGCACACGGGGAGGGGTCGCTGACCCCTCGCCCGTGAGGCAGCCCGCAGGGTCGTCGCGGCGGATGCCGCGCTTCGGGCCGCAGGCCCGAGAAGACCCGAGGAAGGCGCGAGCGCCTATCCGTTTGGTCCGGGGCCAAACGGATGCTGCCCCGGAACCCAAAACGCCGCGCACCTTTGAGGAAGGCGCGAGCGCCTATCCGTTTGGTCCGGGGCCAAACGGATGCTGCCCCGGAACCCAAAACGCCGCGCACCTTTGAGGAAGGCGCAAGCGCCTATCCGTTTGGTCTGGCGCCAAACGGATGCTGCCCCGGAACCCAAAATGCTGCGCAGCCGCATTAGAAAAACCACCTTTGCGCCGCTTTATGCGTGCAGGGGTGGCTTTTTGGGCGAATGGTCCCTCAGCAGGGGCAGCCTGGTTTTCCTTCCGGGGCGGGGAAAATAAGCTCTGAAAAAAGTGCTTTTTGCATTTTTTACCCGGGGATGCTTGAAAAATCCCCGCAAATATACTATTATCATTGATGTAAGAAAGGGGCCACGAAATGGCGATGCAGCTGGATCGGTTCCAGGGGCTTTCCTGCGAACTGAAAAAGATGAACAATGACCCGGTTTCCATGGGACAGGTAATCGACGTAAATGAGGACATTCTTCAGATTCAGGCACCATTTGACTTCCCTTCTGACCTTGAGTACGGCACCAAGCTCAAGATGATTGCCACCGAGCCGAACGGCAGCTTTTCGATGCTGGTCGGCCATGTGGTCGAGGTGGAGGGGGCGCGCCTCTCCCTGCACGGCATCAACAATGTTAAGGAGTATACCAAGCGCCGGTTTTACCGGGTGGATACCACCATCAACGGGAAGGTTTACATGTCTGCCCCCGGGGGGGAGGGCAAACGGGAAGCGCTCCCGGTGGTGATCCGCAACATCAGCCTGAGCGGTATGCTTTTCCGCACCGACCGGATTTTTTCCGCCGAAACATCCGTCTGGCTCGACACCTCGTTCTTTTCCCGCGAGGGCGAGGACCTTCAGGCGGTGATCCTGCGCGGGCAGAAGTTCAACGACGGCATGGCCTATGGAGCCGATTTCGTCGACCTGCCCGACTGGCAGGAGGACCAGCTCTGCAATTTCATCTTCAGTATGCAGCGCAGGCGGGTGCGCACCAACTAGCGCCCCGCCGCAGGATCAGAAAGGAGCCTTTTGCAATGGCAATGCAACTGGATCAGCTGAACGGCCTTGCCTGCGAACTCAAACAGATGGATAACGCCCCGGTTTCGATCGGGCAGGTGGTCGCGGCCGAGGGGGAGGCCCTTCGGATTCAGGCGCCGTTCGATTTCCCGCCCGATCTCGCGGCGGGTACCAAGCTCAAGCTGACTGCTACCGCGCCGGACGGCAGTTTTTCGGTCCTGGCCGGCAATGTGGTCGAGGTGGGCGGGAGCCTCCTCACCCTGCATGGCATCAACAATGTCAAAGAATACGGCCAGCGGCGGTTTTTCCGGGTGGATGTCAACATCCCGGGGGAAATCCGCCAGGAGGGCCTGTTCGCCCGGCCGGACCCGATCCCGGTGGTGGTCCGCAACCTCAGCGTGGGCGGCGTGCTCTTCCGCTCTGAAAAAATATTCCTCCCCGAAACCGCCATCCGGCTCGATACCTCGTTTTTCTCCGGGGATGGGGAGGAGCTGCACGCAGTGATCCTGCGCGGCCAGCGGCTGGACGGCGGCATGGCTTACGGCGCCGACTTCGCCGAAATGCCCGACTGGCTGGAGGATCAGCTCTCCAATTTCATCTTCAGCATGCAGCGCGGACGCGCCCACTGAATGGACGTTTGCGCAGGGAAGGATGGTTCAATATGGCAGATGCTTTCCCCGTCCGCGGCGACGGACGGCTCATCTTCGCGCTCGATATCGGCACCCGCAGCGTCATCGGCGTGGCAGGCAGGGTGGAAGGCCCGCTGCTCAAGGTTTTAAAGGTCGACGCGCAGGAGCACAGCGAACGCGCTGTGGTCGACGGGCAGATCGAAAACATCGAGCAGACCGCCCGCATTGCCGGGCAGGTCAAAGAACGGATGGAACAGGAGCTCGGCTTCCCGTTCAAGGACGTTTATGTCGCGGCGGCAGGAAGGGTGCTCAAGACCCGCCGCGCGGTTTGCGAGATCGAGCTGGACGACAAACAGCCTGTGGACCAGCGGCAGCTCTCCCGGCTGGAAAGCCGCGCCTTGCAGCAGGCGTATGAGGAGCTGCTCGGCGATTCGGATGGGGACCTGCTTTCCTATTACTGTGTCGGCCACTCGGTGATCCGCTATACGCTGGACGGCTACACCTTTTCCACCCTGCTCGGCCACCGCGGCCGCAAGGCCACTGTCGAGCTGATCGGCACCTTCCTCCCCGGCGAGGTGGTCGAAAGCCTGTACGCCACCATGTCAAAGATCGGGCTGAGCATTGCCAGCGTCACCCTCGAGCCGATCGCCGCGATCAATGCGGTGATCCCGCAGGAGCTGCGGCTGCTCAATGTCGCGCTGGTCGATGTGGGCGCCGGCACTTCGGATATCGCTATCGCCAACGGCGGCAGCGTCTGCGCCTATACGATGGCCACCGTCGCGGGCGACGAGATCACCGAAAGCGTGATGCGCACCTTGCTTGTGGACTTCCAGGTCGCCGAGGAGATCAAGCGGCAGGCCAGCGAGGGCCGGCAGACGATCACCTATTGCGACATCCTCGGGTTTGAAAACAGCATCCCCTGCGACGAGCTGCTGGAAAAGATACATCCCGCGGTCGAAGAGCTGGCCGGCGAGATCAGCCGCAGCATCCTCGACGCCAACGGCGGCCCGCCTATGGCAGTCTTTATGGTGGGCGGCGGCAGCCGCACCCCCGGCCTTTGCAGGCTGGTTGCCCAGGGGCTGGGCGTGGACGAGAAAAAAGTCGCCATCGGCGGCAACAACTATATGAAACGGATGGTGGATACCGAGCCGCAGTATGTCAGCGCCGAGTACGCCACCCCCATCGGCATTGCCATCACCGCTATGACCGCTTCCGGCAAGGAGGAGCTTTCGGTCGTGCTCAACGGCGAGCGGGTCCGGATGCTCGGCGCAGGCTCCTCCAATGTGCTCGAAGCCCTGCTGCGCGGCGGCTACCAGTACAGCCAGATCATGGGGCGGTCGGGCAGGAACGCCACCTTCGCGCTCGACGGGGAACGGCAGATCGTCCGCGGCGGTATGCCCACGCTTGCGGCCTTTGAGGTCAACGGCCGGCCCGCCAACATCACAACCCCGCTCCAGCCGGGCGACGAGATCAAGTTTACCCCTGCGGTCAACGGAGAGGACGCCGCACCGCTCCTGCGCGATATCCTCGGCGGCTGGGAAGCGTTCGAGGTCCTGCTCGACGGGGAACCCTGCCCGGCAGGCGTCAGCGCACTCTGCGGCGGGGAAGCGCTCACCGGCGACAGCGTGATCCACGATTCCGACGTCATCGAAACCTGCCGGGTATTCACCCTTGCGGACCTGTTCGAAACCCAGGGGATCATCCCCGACCTCGCGCTGCTGACTGTCAACGGGGAGCCGTGTGAGCATCCCGAAACCTACCGCCTCCGGCCGGGCGACGACATCCAGCTGCTCGGCGGGGCGTCCGCCATCCCGGAGCCTGCCCCGGCGCACCGGCAGGTCCCGGTTGGACAGCCTGTCGCACCCGAACCCGAACCCCCGGCGGTCCGGCGCGGCCCGGTGCAGATCATCCTGAACGGGGAGCCGTGTGAGCTTCCTCCGAAACCGGACGGGTCCCCGGTGCAGTTTTTCGATGTGCTCAATTTCGTCGAGATCGACCCGTCCAGGCCCCAGGGGGACCTTGTTGTCAGCCGCAACGGCCGCCCCGCTTCCTATATTGAACCGGTCCTCACCGGCGACCAGATCGAGGTCTATTGGAAAAGGTAGTCTTGCTTTTTTGTGCAGCTGCGCGGCACCTTGCCTTTTTAAGAGGTGTGCCGTAAGCGGCACCGGGATGCGGGGTATCCGCCCCCGCGCGGGGACTCTTTCTGTGCAGCGGTGCAGCACGTTACTTTATTTTAAGAGGTGTGCCGCGAGCGGCAGAGGATGCCCGGTCCCGTCCGGGGTAGTGGCTCTTTTTGTGCAGCTGCGCAGCACCTTGCCTTTTTAAGAGGTGTGCCGCGAGCGGCACCGGGATGCGGGGTATCCGCCCCCGCGCGGCGGGTCCCTTTTCGGATGCACGAAAAGGGACCAAAAGTGCACATAAGGGGGAAGCCCCCTTATGGAACCCCCGGAAGGGTGCCCGCCTTTGGCTGGGCGGAAAAGACACGCATGTCACAGCCCGCCCCGACCTGTTTTTTGCCCAGACAGGCCCCGCCCACTCGACCCGGGCCGTGCCGCAAAACCCCATTACACAGTGCCCGACCGGGCCGAGCCAGCCAGCTTGCCGGGGTGGGGCACACGGGGAGGGGTCGCTGACCCATCGCCCGTGAGGCAGCCCGCAGGGTCGTCGCGGCGTATGCCGCGCTTCGGGCCGCAGGCCCGAGAAGACCCGAGGAAGGCGCGAGCGCCTATCCGTTTGGTCTGGGGCCAAACGGATGCTGCCTTTGACCCCTCGCCCGTGAGGCGCATCCTGCCCGAGCGTCGCGCGTAAGCGCGCTTCGGGCTGAAAGCCCGAGAAGCGAAGGGCGTTGTTTTGGTCGGGAACCCAAAACAACATGCGCCCGGTGGCCAAACGGATGCTGCCCTGGAACCCAAACTTGCGTTGCCTTGGGATAATAGAGAATACAGGATTTTTCCTGTTCTGTATAAATTGTTCACAAGAATTGATGAAGAGAGGCACAGATTATGGAAACCTATATTGTCCGTCAGCCGATACTCGACCGCTCCAAACAGGTGATTGCTTACGAAATCCTCTACAAGGAGGACGAAAGCTCCCTCTTTCAGCAGCGGGACTCCCGGGTTGCCAACGCAATCGAGGAGTTCCTCACCGAGTTAAGCAGCGAGAGCTTCCTCGGCGGGAAGGCAGCGTTCCTGACCTTTACCCCGAATCTGCTGATGAAGAACATCCCGAAGATGTTCTCGCCCGACCGCCTGGTCATCCAGATCGAGGACAACTCGATCATCCATCCGGTGGCGCAGAAGATGATCTACCGCTACAAGAAGCAGGGGTATAAACTCGCCATCCGGGACTTTGAATTCTCCCCGCGCTATTTCAGCATCATGGACGCGGTGGATTATGTCAAGGTCAATTTCGGCAGGGTGGGCAACGGTCTGCTCTCCGAATCCTCGCTGAAAAATGTTGTGGACATCGCGCACAGCTTCGGCAAACAGGTGGTTGCCTACCAGGTAAACTCCCCGGCCGCCCGCGACCTTGCGCAGGAGCTGTCCTGCGAATTTACACAGGGCACCTGTGTTGCCGAGCAGACCGCCTCCAAGGTGCACCGGGTGGACCACATGCAGAGCAACTTCTTCCAGCTGATGGTTGCCGTTGCGCGTGACGAGCCGGATGTGGAGGAGATCACCCAGATCATCTCCCGCGACGTCGCGCTCGCCTTCTCGCTCATGAAGCTGGTCAACTCGGCTTATTTCGCCCTGCGCAACCGGGCAAAGTCGATCCAGCAGGCGCTGGTCATCCTCGGCATCGGCCAGCTCAAGCAGTGGATCTACCTGCTCTCGTTCAAGCAGGAGAGCGGCGGCACCTCCGAGGAGCTGATCAAAACCTCCTTCCTGCGCGCCACCTTCTGCCAGGAGCTGGCAAAGCATATCGAAAGCCTGCCGATCTCTTCGGCTGAAGCCTATATGCTGGGTATGTTCTCCACCCTTGACCAGCTCATGGAGCTCCCGCTCGACATGGTGCTCGCGGAGCTGCCGGTGGCGCAGGAGATCAAGGAAGCCCTGCTGACCAAAGAGGGGAAATGCGGCTACCTCTATCAGCTCGTGCTCTGCTATGAGAGCGCGGACTGGGGCCAGATGACCCATTACGCCGAGCTGCTCGGCCTGCCGATGAACATTATCACCCAGATCTATTTCGACTCGGTCGAGAGCGTCAACGCGATCTGGAGCACCCTGCTCAAGCCCGGCCAGGCCGAAACCGAACAGGCCGCCGAAGCGCTCGAGCAGGAGATGTCCTCCAAATAGCACAATAGGCAGCACCCCTTTTTATGCATTATGATGGCGCCGCCCTCGTTTTTGACTGAAAATTTCATTTTTTTTGCATAAACCCCTTGCATTTTACAAAAAATGAGCGATAATTAATTAATAGCCAAGGTATGCAGGGGATGTGACGGTTGTCCTTTTGCAGGTGGGAATTTTTTTTCAGCCAGAGGAGGAATTTGTCTTGTTCAAAAACATGAAAATCAGGACTAAAATCCTGAGCGGGTTCGGAATGGCAATCATCATGTATATCATTTCGATCTGTGTGGGTGTTGTCAGCCTGAGCAGCGTGTCCAACGCGCTGGACCGGTTTTACCATAACCCCTACCCGATGGTCAAGGCAGCTTCAGACTGCCAGACGGTTACGAAAGAGGTGCAGCTCGATGTTTACCGCGCGTTCGTGGCGGAGACCCCGGAGCGGCTTCAGAGCGCCCTCGCCGCGATTGAGGCCCAGAAGAGTGCGCGTGATGCGGCGATGGCCGAGCTGCGCGCTTCCCATATCGGCGAACAGCAGCTCCTGGTAGCGGTTGAAAACTCGATCGCTGCCACTGCCGAGCCGCGCGACCGCGCTCTCAAGCTGATTCAGCAGGGCAAAAAGGACGAGGCGCTGGCAACGATCCAGAATGACTACCGCAACTCCTGCGACACCTTCCAGAACGATCTGGAGGCTCTGATCGCTTATGGTGACCAGATGGCCGTTTCGTTCTATGACGAAGGGATCAGCATCCGGAATTTCTGCATCCTGCTGTTCTCGATCCTCGCGATTGTAAGCGTCGGGATCATGATGGTGCTGACTGTGAATATCTCCAAGAGCCTGACCCGCCCGATCATCGAGCTGGAAGGCGCGATGCAGAAGCTCTCCAAGGGCGACCTGAAGGCAACGGTTACCTATTCTTCACGCGATGAGCTTGGTTCGCTGGCCGACAGCCTGCGTACGGTTATGAATACGCTCTCCGCTTATGTCAACGACATCAGCGGCAAGCTGGGGATGATTGCGGGCGGCAACCTCAACACCGAGATGGAGATGGAGTACGCGGGCGACTTTGCACCAATCCGGGCTTCCGGGAACCAGATCATCGACTCGCTCAACAACACCCTCGGGCAGATCAACCAGTCGGCCGAGCAGGTCGCAAGCGGTTCCGAGCAGGTCTCGAGCGGCGCGCAGGCGCTCTCACAGGGTGCTACCGAGCAGGCAAGCTCGGTCGAAGAGCTTGCCGCGACCATCAACGAGCTTTCCGGGCAGGTCAACAATACGGCCAGCAATGCACGTGATGTCAACAACCTTGTGGCTTCCACCCGCGACGCGATCGACGGCTGCAACCAGCAGATGGGCGACATGATGCACGCGATGGAGAAGATCAACACCAGCTCTTCCGAGATCGGCAAGATCATCAAAACCATAGAGGACATCGCGTTCCAGACAAACATCCTCGCGCTCAATGCCGCAGTCGAGGCGGCCCGCGCAGGCGCTGCGGGCAAGGGCTTTGCGGTTGTGGCGGACGAGGTGCGCAACCTTGCCAGCAAATCCGCGGAAGCGGCTAAGAATACCACCACTTTGATCGAAGGCTCGCTCAAGGCGGTCGAGGAAGGCAACGAGTTCTCAAATGCAACCCAGCAGTCGCTCCTGCAGGTGGTCCAGCATACCGAGCAGGTCGCTGAGGCGATGGACAAGATTACCAAGGCTTCGGATGACCAGGCCGAGGCGATCAAGCAGGTCACGGTCGGAATCGACCAGATCTCCGCGGTTGTCCAGACCAACTCCGCAACTGCCGAGCAATCTGCCGCGGCAAGCCAGGAGCTTTCCAGCCAGGCGAACGTCCTCAAAGGGCTGGTCGGCCAGTTCTCCCTCAAGGGCGGTTCCGCTGCCGGGGGTGGCGCCAACGGGCTTTCTTACTCGTATGTCCCCGATAGCTTTGATTTCGACGATTCCAAATATTGATCCGTATCTGATCCGGGTGGGATGACCTCCCGCCCGGATCAGGAAGCAGCCCGAAAACCGTCTGGGCCGGCTTCCCCAATCAACAGACATCGCGCCCCTCAGACATCCGGAAATTCTATTACGGGATGGATGTCCCCAGGCCGCAGGGTATCCTTGTTGCCCGACATAGGCTATGTCGGGGGGGACGCATCTTCCCGTCGCGTCCCCCAATTCCTCCTCTGGGTTTTTTCTTTGCCTTTTTGTGCCTTTTTTATGTATTTTGTTACCCGTACTCTTGCTGAAAAATTTTCCTCATATTTTTTGTGCATATCGCTTGTTTTTTCCGTTTACCTGCCGAAAAGGGATATATGAGTTTCTTTTATTTCGTTTTCGGTGGGTTCCCTGCGGGGAAAACCTTACTAATTTTAAATCTCTAAGGAGGCGTTTTCCGGTGTTCAAAAATCTAAAGGTCAGGACAAAAATCCTGACCGGATTCGGGACTGTTATGGTTCTTTATATCATCGCAGTCATCGCAAGTGCAATAGGCCTGTCCAGTGTTGCAGATGGGCTGCAAGATTTCTATTACAAACCCTATCCAATGGTTCAGTATGCGCTCAAGGCGCAGGCAATCACCAAAGAAATCCAGCTTGACATGTATCGTGCATATGCAAGCAAGGATAACGCCACCATCCAGGGCTACCTCGACAACGCAAACAAAGAGGCCGAAACCATGGTTTCCAACCTCAACCAGCTCCGCGAAAGCTATGTTGGAGAACCCTCCCTCCTGACGAAGGTGGAGGAGACCTCTTCTGTCACTATCAGCGCCCGCAACAAGCTGCGGGAAATGATGCTGACCGAAGACAAGGATACCATCCTCGCGATGATCCAGGGGGACTATCGCACCGCCTGCGCCAACTATCAGACCGCATTGGACGAGCTGGTCGCTGGGGCGAGCACAGTGGCTGACAGCTATTACCGCACCGGAAGCGTCACAAAACTATATTGCATGGCGATCCTCTTTACATTGGCAGGCGTCAGCCTGATCCTTACGGTTTTGCTCACCATCAGCATCTCCCGCAACCTCACCCGCCCGATTTTTGAGCTGGAAGCGGCTGTCAAAGGGATGGCTAAGGGTGACCTGCATGGGATTGTTACCTATCAGTCGAAGGATGAGCTGGGCGAACTGGCGGAAAACCTGCGGTTTGTTCTGGCAACCCTTTCGGATTACGTCAAGCATATCAGCGGCAAACTCAAGATGCTGGCGGACGGCAACTTCAACACCGAGATGGATATGGAATATCTCGGCGATTTTGCTTCGATCCGCGTTTCCGGAAACCAGATCATTGAGGCGCTCAACAACACCCTCGGGCAGATCAACCAGTCGGCCGAGCAGGTCTCGAGCGGTTCCGAGCAGGTCTCGAGCGGCGCGCAGGCGCTCTCGCAGGGCGCTACCGAGCAGGCAAGCTCGGTTGAAGAGCTTGCCGCTACCATCAACGAGCTTTCCGGCCAGGTCACCAATACTGCCAGCAATGCGCGTGATGTCAACAATCTGATCGACTCCACCCGCGACGCGATCGACGGCTGCAACCAGCAGATGGGCGACATGATGCACGCGATGGAGAAGATCAACACCAGCTCTTCCGAGATCGGCAAGATCATCAAAACCATAGAGGACATCGCGTTCCAGACAAACATCCTCGCGCTCAATGCCGCAGTCGAGGCGGCCCGCGCAGGCGCTGCGGGCAAGGGCTTTGCGGTTGTGGCGGACGAGGTGCGCAACCTTGCCAGCAAATCCGCGGAAGCGGCTAAAAATACGACCACCCTCATCGAAGGCTCGCTCAAGGCGGTCGAGGAAGGCAACGAGTTCTCGGGCGCGACCCAGCAGTCGCTCTTGCAGGTTGTCGAACACGCCGAGCAGATCGCCAGTTCGATGGCTCAGATTACACAGGCAACCGACGACCAGGCCGAAGCGATCAAACAGATCACGCTGGGAATCGACCAGATCTCCGCAGTTGTCCAGACCAACTCCGCAACTTCCGAGCAGTCCGCTGCGGCAAGCCAGGAGCTTTCCAGCCAGGCGAACGTCCTCAAAGGGCTGGTCGGCCAGTTCTCCCTCAAGGGGTATTCTGCTGGCAACAGTTCCAGCCTCTCTTATTCCTATGTCCCTGACAGCCTTGATTTCGACGATTCCAAGTATTGAGAATTGAGCGGAATCCTGTGCGACAGGTATTCTACCGCTTTTCCCCCCCGGGCAGTTGTTTCCCACATGACTGCCCGGAGGGGAAGACTTTGTGTTTTTATACATCCTTTTTGAAAAATCCTCCGGCCCAGCTGCGCAGGTCCTCTCCGCAGCCCTTCCCGGGGGGTTTTCTCTTTTAAATCCATACCAAAGCGGTACCCCGAGCGAGCTTCCGGGGCCCTCTCCTTCGGAGGGGAACCTGGGCGCTGAACAGTGGCCGCGGTGGATCCCACAATCCCGAAAAAAGCGCTGATTCCGATTTTTCAAACGGCTCCTGGACAAGTTTTTTTGCTGCGGGGGAAAAATCTGTCCCCATTCGCGGGGAAAACAGGTTATTTTATTAGAAAATCACAGCACCCCATGCAGTATTTTCCTCTTCTGCACACACTATATAGTCGAACCATTCAAAAATAAGCGCTTATTTTTGAATGGCAGGTCTCCGGCGACTATACAGCCTGAAGCGGGATAGGCGTAAACAGCCTCACGCGGCGTTCCCGCCGCGGACCTGAAAAATATCAAAGGGATTTTTTCAGATGCTTCGATGGAAAACACAGAGAGGAAACAACCAGTTCACAGAAGAAGGAGCGTTGTATGATGAAAAAGAGAATTGCAGCCGTATTTGCGGCATTGATGATGACCGTTTCGGGAAACCTGACCGCTTTCGCCGCCAACCAGACTGAAAAAGACATTCAGGTACTGGGTGGCCCGCCGATCTCGGAGAATGGAATCCAGTACCGCTCGGATGATGCGGTCGTGCCCAACCAGACCGTCTATTTCCTGCTGCCCGACAACGTGGGCGACTACCTCAAGGATGAGGACTATTTCCGCATGACCGTCCGCAAGGAGAAAAACGGCAAGCTGGTCAAATCGGTCAAGCTGGTTGAGAAAATCCTCACCAAGGACTCAAAAATCAAATATCCGGTCAAAACCTTTAAAAGAACCAGCGTCTGGGACACCGAGGAGGTCACAGGATACGCCCGCAATACCTACATTGCAGTTGATCTCAACGAGCTGCTGGACGACGAGGAGTACAAGGTCTCGATCCGCCTGAACTTTACCGCCCGCCGCAGCATCCCCGAAATGTGCTACGGCCACACCCCGCCAACCATCGCGAAGGATGGGCAAAGGTCAAAGTTCACCTCCGCGATGTCGCAGGGGGAGCGCCTGCCGATTGATGTGGAATTCTTCGTCAAAAACCGCGAGGACAGGGGAGATGCCAGCATCTCCCTCGGGCTGAACCAGGGTAAAACGGTCAAGCCGATTGCCAACGAGACCAACGAAGTCCTCTTCGAGGGCGAGGACGTGATCGCCAGCGTGCTCTTCAATGTGAGCAGCAATCCCGACAGTTTCTATGCCAAGATGAGCACCAAATGGAGCGGCGAACTGCTCCGGAAGTTCCGGAATACCGACGCGGTGATCCGGGTGTTCACCCCTGCGACCATCGACGCGACCAGCCGCGCCACGCTGCGTCTCTATAATCCCTTCTACGAGGACAGCGATATCCAGCCCGAGGACTGCTATATTTATCATGTGAACAGCAGCGGCAAGATCACCGATGTTTCCGGCCAGTTCTCCTACGACAGCAATGAGGATGCGTTCGTCACCCGTACCCGCACCCTCAGCACCTGGATCATCTCACCGGTTGAGGTCAAGCTCTAAATAGGGATGCCGCCTTCCGGCGGCAGGGAATGCGGGGACTGTTTCTGTGCAGCTGCGCGGCACATTGCCTTTTTAAAGAAGAATGCCGCCTTCCGGCGGCAGAGGATGCGGGGTATCCGCCCCCGCGCGGCGGGTCCCTTTTCGGATGCACGAAAAGGAACCAAAAGTGCATTTAAGGGGCGACGCCCCTTAAAGAACCCCGCGCCCCCCGACAAGCGCTCATGCTCAGGGCTGATTTGCACCCTCGGATGCCCCCAGACGATGGTGGGAGATGTACAGCGGTGCAGTACCTTACCTTTTTGAGAGGTGTGCCGCGAACGGCACAGGATGCCCGGTCCCGTCCGGGCGGACGGCTTGTTTTTTGCTTGTGCAAAAAGCAAGGTAAAAAGCACACAT
>NZ_QZEG01000053.1:0-17968 GCF_009917605.1 Anaerotruncus sp. 1XD42-93
TCCGGTTCTGGGAGGGGTCTGGGCAAACCTGCCGCAGTAATGCGGTAAGGCGGCTCTTTCCTACTCTACGATATTCTTCCCCCCGACCTTATCACCTTTTCCAAGGACGCGGCGGAGCTTTTGGGGGATTTGCAGTCCCGGAATGAGCGGATGTTCCTCTTGACGTTCACCGTCATCAACCTCGCCCCCACCCGCCAGCGGCTGGAAAATGACGTGTTCACCGTCTCCGGCATCGCGCAGAAATACAACTGCGCCTTAAAGCGGCTGGACTGGCAGCAGGAGCAGGGCTTTATGTCCTCGCTGGCCCTCGGATTTAACGAGGTGCAGATACAGCGGGGCATGACCACCAGCTCCACCGCGATTTTCATTCCCTTTATGACGAGGGAGCTCCGCATGGGCGGGCAGGCCCTCTACTACGGCATGAACGCGCTTTCCCACAATGTCATCATGGCTGACCGGAAAAAGCTGAAATCCGCCAATGGGATGTATCTTGGCTCCACGGGCTCCGGCAAGAGCTTTGCCGCCAAACGGGAATTGATAAACGTCTTTCTTGCCACAAGTGACCGCATCGTTATCGTTGACCCGATGGGGGAATATTCCCCGCTGGTACGGCGGCTGGGCGGGCAGGTCATTGAGATTGCCCCGGACAGCCCCCACCACATCAACCCGATGGATATTGAAATCGGTTTGAATGACGAGGACAGCCCCCTTTCCATGAAAGCGGATTTTCTGCTTTCCCTCTGTGAGCTGGTGGTAGGCGGCAAGGACGGCCTGCAACCTATTGAAAAGACCGTGATTGACCGCTGTGTGCGGCTGGTGTACCGGGAGCTTGCGCTGGGGCTGGAGGGCGCAAAGATGCCTTTGCTCCAGAGCTTGTACGAGGAATTACTCAAACAGCCGGAGCCGGAGGCGAAACGTGTGGCGACTGCGCTGGAGCTCTACTGTACGGGCTCCCTTAATCTTTTCAACCACCCGACCAACGTGGACTTGAGCTCCCGGGTGGTGTGCATCGTGCTGAAAGGGCTGGGGGAGAACCTCCGCAAGATTGCGATGCACGTCACCAACGAGTTTGTCACCTCGGCGGTGAATACCAACTATCAAAACGGCGCGGCGACGTGGTGCTACTTTGACGAGTTCCACATCCTCCTGCGCGACCCGCTGACCGCCAGCTACTTTGTGGCGGTGTGGAAGATGCTCCGCAAAAAGGGCTGTGTGCCCTCGGCCCTCACGCAGAACGTGAAAGACCTTTTGGCCAGCCGGGAGATTGAGAACATACTGGATAACACCGATTTTCTTGTTCTGCTCTCCCAGGCCCAGAGCGACCGGGCGATTATCGCAAAACAGCTCGGCATTTCCGAGCACCAGCTTTCCTATATCACCCACAGCAATTCCGGCGAGGGCCTGCTGTTCTATGGGAATGTGACCATCCCCTTTGTTGACCGTTTCCCCAAGGGTGAGATTTACAACCTGCTCACCACCCGCCCGGAGGACATAGCCAATGACCAGAGGAACGAATAACGCCGGGCCCGCCGGGGACAAAGGCACTTCGGGACAAAATGTCCCAAAGTCCCCGAAGGGGCCCAAAACCAAAAAATCGAAATTCCGCATGGAAAGCGAACAAGAGAAAATCAGCAAGTCCAAGCTCCGCATGGAGACGCGGGAGGACAAGTTGAACCGGGCCCGGAAAAAGCTGGAGGGCAAAAAGCCGCCGAAGCCCAGGGGCCCGGTGCGCCGGGCTTTTGGGGCCGCCGGGTGGAGCGCCCACGGCTTTGTGCATGGCAAAATCTACGAGGTGGAGCATGAAAACGTGGGAACCGAGGGGACCCACCGCTCCGAGCTTTTGGGCGAGGCCGTTCTCCGGCAGGGGACGCGGTATGCGAAAAAACGCATCCGGGAGCACCCGGCCCGGGCCGTCCATAAGGCCGAGGCGCAGTACATCAAGGCCCGGGCGGACTACCAGTTCCGCATGGCCGCCCAGGAGAACCCGGAGCTTGCCAAAAATGCAGTTGCCCGCTACTGGCACAAGCAGAAATTAAAAAAACAATACGCCAAACAAGCGCGGCAGGCGGCGAAACAGACCGCGAAACAAGGGGCCAAGGCCGCCGGGAAAACCGCCGCCGCCACGGAAAAGCTGGCGGAGCGGGCTGTGGCTTTCGTGAAACGGCATCCCGTGGGGGCGCTTATCGCGCTGGCCTGCGTGGTGCTCGTTTTATCCCTCCAGTCCTGCGCGTCCTCCCTCGTCTCTTTGGGGAACGCCGCCGCAGGCGCTGTGGGGGCCACCACCTACCCCGCCGAGGACGGGGATATGCTGGGGGCCGAGGCCGCCTACTGTTCGCTGGAGGCGGAGCTCCAGCATTATCTCGATACCTACGAAAGCACACACGACTATGACGAGTACCATTTTGATTTGGACGCTATTGAGCACGACCCCTATGTGCTGATTTCCTTATTGAGCGCATGGCATGAGGGCGAGTGGACGCTGGCGGATGTCCAGCCTACGTTGCGGATGCTCTTTGACCGCCAGTACACGCTGACAGAGAACGTGGTAAAGGAGCGGCGGTACTACATCGAAACGGATACATGGACGGACGAGGACGGCAATACCCACACTGACAGCTACCGGGTGTATTACGATTACTACATCTGCACTGTGACGCTGGATAACTTCAACCTTTCCCATCTCCCTATCTACATCATGGGGGAGGACAAGGTTTCCCGGTATTCCCTCTACATGGCTACGCTGGGGAACCGCCCCGACCTCTTTCCCGGCTCGTCCTATGTGGGGAAATACACCAGCCCGCCGGAGGGCTACGAAGTGCCGGGGGAATATCTGGACGATGAAACATTCGCGGCGATGCTCTCCGAGGCCGAGAAATTTTTGGGCTATCCCTATGTATGGGGCGGGAGCTCCCCGGCCACGTCCTTTGACTGCTCCGGCTTTGTTTCGTGGGTAGTCAATCATTCCGGCTGGAACGTGGGGCGGCTGGGGGCCCAGGGGCTCTACAACATCTGCACCCGCACCAGCTCCCCCCGCCCCGGCGATTTGGTATTTTTCAAGGGAACCTATGACACCCCGGGAGTCTCCCACTGTGGCATCTATGTGGGGGACGGGATGATGATACACTGTGGCGACCCTATCAGCTACGCCAACTTAAACAGCAGCTACTGGCAGGCCCACTTCTACGCCTACGGGCGTTTACCATGAAAAGGAGGTTTTCAATGGCGATTAGCAAGAGCGCAAAAATCATGGCCGAGATAGAAAAGGTCAAGGCCAAAATCAGCGACCAGCAGGCCCGGCTGAAAGAGCTGGAACAGAAACACAAGGAGGCCGAGAACGAGGAAATCGTGGACATCGTGCGGGGCATGAGCATTTCCCTTGAGGAGCTCCCGCTGGTGCTCCAGCGCATCAAGGCCGGGGACGCTTTGGGACAAAATGTCCCGAAGTCCCATAAGGGGGCCCCCGCAAAGTCGGATGACTTTGTGGGGAGAGGAGGAGCAAGGGAGCGGGCGGAGTTTTCGCCGCAGGCGGAAACGGAGTTGAGCGGACTTTGCGACGACGAGGAAAAGGAGGACGCGGAATGAAACTGAAAAAATATCGTGTAGTGGCGGCGGCTCTGTGCGCCGCTTTTTTGCTGTGCGGCATCACCACCACGGCCTACGCCGGGGGCGGCGAGGAATGGGAGGACGGTACGGGCGGCCCGGAGTGGGAGGGGCTTGACCCCGTGGAGCCCACGCCTGCGCCGGAGCCGGAACCCGAGCCCAACCCCTTTACCCCGGACGGGCAGGGGACGATGGTGGATAACGCCACCGACCAGGACGGCAAGGAATTTTTCACTATCATGGCGGCGGACGAGTCCGTGTTCTATCTGGTGATTGACCGCCAGAGGGAGACGGAAAATGTGTACTTCTTGAACGCCGTCACCGTGGCCGATTTGATGGCCCTTGCGGAGCCCTCCCCGGAGCCCGTCCCCGAACCGCTCCCGGAGCCGGAACCCGAACCTGCTACCGAGCCGAAGCCCGAGCCCGAGCCGGAAAAATCCGGCGGGGCGGGGACGCTCCTGCTGGTGCTGGCGGTGCTGGCCCTCGGCGGTGGGGCCGGGTGGTACTTCAAGATTTACCGCCCCAAACAGCAGGCCGCCGCGCCCGGCGAGGATTTTGAAGAGGCCGTGGAATACGGCGAGGACTATGGCGGCGGTGAGTATGACGACCTCCCCCCGTGGGATGAGGAAGAAGAAAAGGAGGACGGAGAATGAATTTCACATCGAACCCTTTGGAACGGGAAATGAAACGCCGCCCACGGCCCCGGGCTCCCCGCCCGGAACAGCCCCGGGAGGGCTCCCGGTGCTGTGGCTGTCCCTACTGGCGCGGCATCCCCTGCGGCTCCTGCTTTCAGAGCCTTTTGAAAAAGCCGGGCGGGAGGTGATATTTTGCGCGAGCTGACCCGTGAGGAAAAGGCGGCCATCCGCTCCCTTGTAGTGAAATGGTGCGCCAACTATGACCGGGAAATGGGATGCTTGCCTTTGGACTGTGAGTGCTATATGCTGGGGAAGTGCTGGACGGGGGCTTACTGCCGCTACTTCCGGGAGGCGGTGCTCCCCTTAAATCCCGCATTGGAGGCCGCGCTGACTGACGGCCCGGCCCCCGGTCTGCGGCCCTGCGCCGTCTGCGGGCGGCTCTTTGCGCTGGAGGGGAAAAGGGCGTTCTGTTCGGCGGCCTGCGCCGAAAATGCGCGGCGGAAACGCCAGCGCGACTATATGCGGAAAAGGCGGCTGGACTGTTAGCTTTTGCCGCTTGAAAACCCGCTTGTATCAAGGCTTTCCGGGCGCGGTTCATGGGGGCCCGGTATGTTTCTATGTCCGGCCCCCGTTTCCCGGCCCAAAAGCTAACATCTGAGAGGAGGTAACTTTGGAAAAAGCGCAGGAATACAAGTATTATTCTACCCAGCGGCCCGTTGACATCGGCACGTTCCCCAATGGCAAGGAAAACCCGCCCATCCGGATTGAAAACTACGAGGGCCGGATTTGGGTGGAGCATGATACCCGGCTTGCATGGGGCGAGCTGGCCTATGCCCAGCCGCTCACGGAAAAGGAGCTCTATAATTACGAACTCAAGCCATCCCGTGATAACCCGGATATGCGGCGGCTGATGGATGCCCAGGCCCAGGTGGTGGGGAAATGGGAGGACGAGGGCCGCGTCCCTGATGGAAAGCGGCTGACATGGTTTTACCCGGATTTTGGGTGCTATGTAGTGAAAGAATTTGTTTCCCCGGAGCGGCTGGCCGAGTGTGCCCGTGGGGTGGAGCTCCAGCAGGAGGCCGCTGGCCGTAAACGGGCCCGGCAGGAAAACCCCCGATTGCCGCACAACTGCGGGAGGCTGGGAAACTGGCCGGGGAACGGCAGGCCCCCTCTGCGCCTAAACGGAACGCGCCCGACCGGGGCGATAGGTAGGCATGGCCGGAAAAAAGCGCCGCCGCCCCGTCCATCTTCATGTGATGGTATCCGAGGAAGAGCAGGCGCTTATCCGGGAACGCATGGCCCAGGCGGGCATCCGCAACATGGGGGCCTATGTGCGCCGGATGGCCCTCTGCGGCTATGTGCTCCAGATTGACCTTGCCCCCGTCCGAGAGCTGGTGTCCCTCCAGCGGCGGTGCTCAAACAATCTCAATCAAGTGGCCATCCATGCCAACACCTACGGGGGCATCTATCCCGAGGAAATATCGGCCCTCCAGCGGGACTACTCCGCTTTGTGGGGCCCTCTGTCTGATTTGCTGAAACAGCTTTCCGCGCTGGTGGAGCTGTGACCTGCTGGGGAGCGGTGCTGTGCCGCTCCCCGGCTTTTCGTACTTCGGGACATTTTGTCCCAAAGCGAAAGTGGACTATTAAAAACAACTGTGATATACTTGAACATAATTCTGAATAATAAGTGATGTCTCAATACACTACAGAAAGAGGTATAAATGTTATGGATATAGATATATTTCGAAAACAATATGAGTTAGCTGACAATGCTCCACCTCCAGTCGATATGGATGAATATTTTAGAGCTGAAAAAAGCAAGTATTTATCTTTATTGGATAGTGGATTGATTGAAAAAGAGTATCAAAAATTCTTCGAGCTAAATCCAGCATTTATGCCAGGAGCATACGAACTCATAGGGGGAACAACCAGCCATATTCCAGTTATGAACGCCCTAATTAGCCAGCCAACGTTGGGGGAAGAAAAAATACGGAAACCTGATTTCATGTGGCTGGCGAAAGATAGTATTTGTTTTTGCCCTGTCTTTATCGAAATAGAAAGGCCATCAAAACAAGAGTTTCGACAGGACGAAGCAGCACGCGCTGTCTTTACACAAGCAGCCGGTCAGATAAAGCAGTGGAAAGCAATATTAAACAGCATAGACGGCAGAAAAAGTTTCTATGATAGATATTCAATCCCTCAAGAACTTAGAGATTTGAAATTCACGCCACAATATCTCCTTGTCTTTGGGCGCAGAGCAGAATATGAGGGAAACACATGGCTGACTAGTTTGCGTGCAGAAGAACAGTCAGATGATTTTAGGGTTATGTCATTTGATCGCCTTGCTAATCCCGACAGAAATGTGTATGATATGGTTACTTGCAAAGTAGTTAATGGAAACTATGAAGTTATTTGTATTCCGCCAACGTATGTATATCGGCCCTGTATAGCATCACTGCTCAAAAAGTATTCTGGTTTTTACGAAGCTATTGATCGAATGAGATATGTATCAAGCGAGAGAAAAACTTTCTTAAAGATGCGTTATCAATATTGGGAAACATATGGTTCAAAAAATAATATCGGCCTATCTAACAGTAGCGATAAAGAATAGCTCAAACCTTTCTAAACGAGAAGTTATTTTGCAAAGAGGACAGCGACAGACTGACAGTCCCTAAATGCTGGGGACTTGTTTCCTCACTTGTGTAACTTGACCTAGACACCGCCCAATCTGCTGAAATAGGATGGAGTTGTAATGTGTTAGGGAGCGGTTCTGTGCCTCTCCCCGCTTTTTATACTTTGGGACATTATGTCCCAAAGAGGGGTGGTTCATTGGGAGAAAATGTGATACACTCATTGAATAAACAGATGATCGACTACATCATTTGTTTGTGAAAAACGATAGATTGGAGAATAACAATGGTTGATGATTACTTAAGGACATTTGAAGGAATGTTTTTCAATGCCGAAAAATGTGAGCCAGTAAAACTTGCTATTGATCAGGTTGGTGCTGTTTTATCATCTATAATAACCAGGTATGGAGAAATTGAAAATGAGATTTCTTATGGGACTTCCCGACAAGATAATTTTATTGATACAGTTATATGCTTGTTTGTTAGAAAAATAATGGAACAGTTAGATGCAATCAACATACTTTATTCAGTCTGTTCATTTACTCAAGCGCAAGTTATATTGAGATCACTGATTGAAAACATTATAAGCATGGAGTTTATATTAAAAGAAGATACCAAAAAACGGGCTGCAGCGTATTCGTTGGAACACCATTATCAGGAGATAGAAATAGGAGACGAGTGTTTTTCAGAAAATTCAAAATACTGGAAACTACTACTTGCAAACGGACGAGAAAAACAGCTCAACGATGGTTACGAAGGGTATAAAAAGAAGAAAGCTGCCTTTGAAAGAATAATTAAGTCACAAGAGATATTTCAACAAGTAGATAAGGATAGAAAAGAAAAACTAAATCAAAAGAAACAGAATAAGGGAAAGCGAAAAATTTATATCCAGTGGTATGAGGTTTGTAGCAACATATCAAGTTTTTATGGGTTAATGAAAGAGACTGGATATGAACAATATTACCAGAACATATATGGAGGACTTTCATTTGAAACACACGCATTAAATTCAACAATGGACTTGAGTGTTGACGAAAGTGGACTTAGCTTGAAGTATATAAGAAATCCTGTGGGGGGCGGCTCTACTTTTGCACTGGCCTGCACTTTTTCTATGGGGGCATTAAAGGCGTTGTACGAATATCTTAATGATGGGGAAGAAGAAAAGCGAGAGTTTAGGGCGTTCTTTCTTGATTTTCAGAAAAAACGAGATATTGCAACTCATAATTTGGATATGATAAGGGACACGCAGAGTAGCAAGGGAGGTTAGGCAAAACGGAGGATTATAGAAATTCTCTGGAGCATGAATTAAACAGTATATTAACGGCGGGTAGTTGCCCGCCGTTATTTTTTAGAAACGGAGGTGCTACCACGGCCACGACCTACATCCGGCCCTACAAGCAGGCGGTGGGACTGAGCGCCGTCCAAACGATGGAGGAGCGGTTTGCCTACGGGCTCAACCCCCAAAAGCTGGGGGCCGTGTCCTCCCACCTTTGCGACCCGGCCACAGCCGCCGCCGAGTTCCTGCTGGTGAAAAGCGAATACCAGGCGGCCACCGCCCGGCCCGTGGAGCGCGGGGCTCTGTTCTTCCAGATACGGCAGGCGTTCCCGCCCGGTGAGGTGACGGCGGAGGAGGCAAACAAGCTGGGCTTTGAAACGGCGATGCGCTGGACGAAAGGCAAGTACCAGTTTTTCGTCTGCACCCATACCGACAAGGGCCATCTGCACAACCACATCTATTTCAACTCCACGGCCTTTGACTGCTCCCGGAAATTCCATAATTTCCTCGGCTCCAGCTTTGCCCTCCGGCGGCTGTCCGACCGGGTATGTCTGGAGCATGATTTGTCCGTGATACAAAATCCCAAACAGCACAGCAAGGGCCGCTTTCTCCACTATGGCCAGTGGATAGGGGAAAAGCCGCCCTCCGCGCAGCAGCGGGTGCGGCTGGCAATCATCGCGGCCCTTGAGAAAAAGCCCGCCGACTTTGCCGCGTTCCTGCGGCTGATGGAGGAGTCTGGCTTTGCTGTCAAGCGCGGGCGGGGCGGCGTGGTGTCGTTCCTCGCGCCGGGGCAGGACAAGTACACCCGGCTCCGGGCATCCACCCTCGGCGCGGGCTTTGACCCCGAGGACATCCGGGCAGTGATCGCCGGGGAGCGGCCCCTCCCGGAGCTCCCAAAGGACGCGCCGCCCCCGATCCGGCAGGTGGGGCTTATCATTGACATTCAAAAGCGCATGGCCGAGGGCAAGGGCCCGGCTTATGAACGGTGGGCGAATGCCCATGTGAATTAAACAAACACCTTCGGTCAGTAGGACGTTGCTTCACCGCCCTGTTGACCTCAGATGGGATTTGTGGTAAGATGAGGACGGTTAGGGCTCGGCTGTTGCATCAGCCTTGCCAGTCCGTCTTTACTTTGCTTGCCGCTGCTCTGTGGCCTGGGTGAAGTCAAACGCACCGATGAAGTTATACACGATTTGGATTTCCTGGGTCTTGGTCTGCTTGTCCTTCTCGTGGATATAGATGCGTTCGATAAACTCCCGCAACACAGTGGCATCCAGTTCCTGCAAGTCGGTGTACCTCTTCGTCATAGCAACAAAGTTCCTCGCATCGGTTTTCTTTTGTTCCCGCTTGGTGATCTCCTTATGTAGCGTGTCAATAAGGCCCTTCAATTCCTCTTGTTCACGCTCATAATCCTCAGAGAGCTTGATAAACCGTGCGTCCGTCAGCTTGCCGGATAGGGTGTCCTCGTACAGATGCTTGATGATCTCGTCGAGTTCCACTATACGGCGTTCGGTCTTCGCCAGTTCTGCCCTGCTTTTGGACAATTCTCGGTCACGCTCGGCAGCACTGGCGTTGGCCAGCTCTCGGATAAAATCATCCTCGTATTTTGACACATAGGAAATTGCTTCCCGTAGGTTACGGAGCACTACCTCTTCCAGTGCTAGATTGTCGATGTAGTGGGTGGTACACTGACGCTCTACGCTGTCGAGATGGTACGTTGCGCAGGTGTAGAAATGGGTTCCCCGGCCTTTGTATTTCCGGGTACGGTACATCCGGTTTTGGCAATCGGGACAAAACAGCAGCCCGGAAAACATATCCGTTTCGCCAGTTTTGGTTACTCTACGCCGTCCCTGCCGGATGTTCTGCACAGCCCAAAATACGCTCGCCTCAATGATCGGCTCCTGGGTGTTCTCAATGATAACCCAGTCCTCGGGGCTGTTGTGTAGAAGTCTGCTGCTCTTGTAGCTCTCCGTGGTGGTGCGGAAGTTCACCGTATGGCCCAGGTATTCCAGTTTGCGGAGTATGCTGGAAATAGTCTGCGCCGACCACTTATAGGGGTTCTTGGGAAACTCGTGGCACGTTTTCCGGCCATGATCCAGGTGGTAAGCTGTAGGACTAAATATCTTCTGCTCCCGTAGCCAGTTGGCTATCTGAGTAGTACCCATACCGCTCATGCAGAGATAAAAAATCTTTTGTACGACTGCTGCCGCTTCTTCGTCCACAATCCAGTGGCGGGGATTCTCCGGGTCTTTCATGTAGCCATACGGAGGGGAACCGCTCAAGTGTTCGGTCTGGCCTTTGCTCTGCCACGTTGCCCGAATCTTTTTGCTGGTATCCCGGGCGTACATTTCATTGAAAATGTTCCTAATCGCGGTAAATTCGCTGTCTCCACGCTTGCTGTCCACGCCATCGTTCACGGCGATGAAGTGGACACCGAAGCTCGGGAACAGAACGTCTGTGAACATCCCCACTTCCAGATAGTTACGCCCCAAACGGCTCATGTCCTTAACTATGACCCGGGCGACCCTCCCGGCCTTGATGTCGGCCAGCATCCGCTGAAAGCCAGGGCGGTTGAAGTTCGTCCCGCTGTAGCCGTCATCCTCGTCGTAGTACCGCACGTTAGTATAGCCCCGCTCCTTGCAGTACCCTTGTAAAATTTTCTTCTGGTTTGAGATGGAATTGCTCTCCCCGTCCAGTTTATCATCGTTCGAGAGCCGGACGTACAAGGCCGTGATACCCTCGGGTTCGGACTGTTCGGACTTCCGGGTACGGCTGGCAACCAGATCCTCATTGTCACGGAGAATAGAGAGAAAATCGCCTGTGAGTGGTGCAGTGTTCTGGACTTTTGTAAATTCCGCTACGGTTTGCGGGGTTCTGTGCTGGCCTGTGGTTCTCATAACTGCGCCCCCCTTCCACAAAGGGCGCAGCCGTGAGTTCCACAAGGCCGCTTATGTTTGGCGAAACTTGGTGTTGCCGCTATACTATATAGGGCGGCGTTGTCTGGCCTAAACATGGCATTCTCCTTTCTGGCAGCCAGACAACCGAATAGCGTATCCATTATAACACACTATCCCCGCCCTGTCTGCCTCTATCTGTTATTTTCTGCTGTCCGGCTAATCTCATTTCGTATCAACCGTCGTACCTTGGCCCTTGCATCCTCTCTGGCCCCATCCTTGACAGTGGCCCGGACGATGTACTTAGTCCCACCTATCTCATACTCCCGCACGATGACGGGCGGTGAGTTAGTCGGCCTCGTGTTCATGGTGTTACCCCCTTTCCTCAGATATTTGCGCATCCCATTTATGCTATTTGCACGTTGCCTATGCAAATATAAACCCCTGTGCTGCAACGGTTACGGCCTTATTTACATACTTGCAGATGATTTAAGGTCATACAACACTTGCTGACAGATGGACTTCTCAGAGCAGTACGGAGGCCGGATTTCTGGAGGACATTCGAGGCAGTTTACCATGTCGTTCCAGAAGCGTATTGCTACAGGGTGCCCTTGTTGGATGGGGTATTCCAGAAGCCGCATAGCTTTCAGGGGCAGTTCGATAATTGGTGCATCGGGATTGCGTTGTTGCTGTTCTTCCAAAAAACTATAAAAACAAATTTTAGCCAAGACGATCATCGAAAATAAATCACGTTGCTTGCTTGCGCATTTTCGCAGTTCTTCTAGGCAGCAAATGTTATGATAGTCTTTCGCAGGTTCGGTGCTCTCTAGCAATTCTATGTATGCCAGTCGCGCCTCAGCCTGTGGTACAGAAGGCTTAATTTTCTCGAAGCACACTCGGGCGGCTTTTAAATCCTTAAAAATAAGCGGTGACAGTTCACCAAGGCAAACCATACCCCAATGGTAAAGAAATTCCATACCATAGATGCCTCTGGTATCGCCCAGAATTTCAGCCGTGGTTAAATGTCTTTGGAGTTCGTCAATGGTTTTAATCAAAGCCGGATGCTCACGCCAAGCAGTGCCGTAGAGAAACTTGACGGCACTCACATTTCCGCTCAAGATCAGGTATCCTATAAAGCTACACATCATACTAATTTTGCTAATATCATTCATTTTCCTGCACTCCTAAATCATTTAAGATACGATCAAAGTTCTTCTCTGCTTCCTCTAGGCTAGAGGGTTTCGGATGCTTACGTTTCCATTTCAGTTTCCTCTTCCGTTCTTTTTTTTCTTGCTTTTCGATGTCTGCCCAGAACATTCGGCTGCGCTCCTGCTCTTCAAATGACAAGGGCAATACTGGAGATAGTGCGGGAGCGGATAGCGGATTGAGAAGTGCTCTAAACACTTCGTCCATGGGGATACCCGTAAGCGCACGACCATCAATACATGCAACTGAAAAATCCTGGGAGAAGTTAATATCAAACGGTACTCCATCCCACAGTTTAGTTTCCTGGTCCCAGGAGATTATCTGCGTTGTAGCACAAAGCCCGATCACTTGGAATTTCCTCATCAAAGTCTGATCCATTTTCATTTCCCCCGTGCAATAATTTGTTGAATTTTGCTTGCTCGAATTTCATACACTGGTAAGACTCATGATTAACTGACAGCCGGTGAATATACGACTTTTCGCTTTTGGGAACGATAAAGCCTCCATCAGAAAGGGCTTTTCGCAAAGCTGTATCGCTAACCATAAACTCTACCCCGTGTCGGCGATAGTAGGTGACTACGGATTGAAGTGCCGTACCATTCTTCAGGTAGACGTAGCCTTTCTTGGCGAAACCGATTGCCTCCTTGCTGTCAATCGTAGCGTACCCACTGTTCCTAGCCTGTAACTTACCGATTGTGACCTCTTTCGTCTCGATCAGCACTTGCAGTCCCTTGAAAAACTGCTTCACAGGATTCAACTCAGCGACACGCTCCGCTTGCTGCTCCATAATAGACAGGAACGCTGCGTGTGCTTCCTCTGCATAAGCGGCGGCACTTTCTTGGCTAATAGATTCAACCTGTATAGCGTAGTTTAAAAACTCGCGGAAGGAAATCCACAACCATGTGCAGACATCACTGGTTCGATTATCAACCGGCACAGACGCAGCAACTTCCTTGCGTAGAGAATGTCTCTCTTGCTGAAATTGTTGCGCAAGGCGTTCACAAAATTTGGACACTCCCACTGACGCAATATACCTCACAAAATTCTGGATGAACTCACGGTACTGCTGATGATGTTCTTGGAAATAGGAGATTTTGTCAATATCTACGCCTTTCCGGTTCATGTCCAAGATCAACAAGCGGGCAACTGTCGATTGAACTTGAAGTTGAATTTGCTCTGCCGTCACCACCACCAGTCCGTGTGACACATTGGAAAATGTTGTATTTTGCACTCCGGCCTTTTGGATGCCGCCGGAATCGTCTGCGCACATCCGAATGATCGTGCTGAGCTTTTGAATCTGGCTGTTATTCTCCGTCTTGGTTGCTCCGGGCTTGAAATCATCTATAATAGCAGTAGCGTCCCGGGTATTTCCTACTGTCCTTACGATAGCCGCCATAGTCGCTTCAAAGTTGCTGTCAGCCTCGCGCCCGTTTTCAAAGTCAAAAAACAGGCTGGCCAGTGTAGTCTTGAAGGACTGCGTGGGGGCTACAAGGCAGATAACGCCTTTGAAAAAAGTTCCAATGCCAATCATTCGGCTGTGGACAAGTGACAGGAGTGCGATGGATAGTAGTGGAATTGTTAAAGTATGTGGTGCGACGTCCAGCAGACTCAATGCGTGGGTACAAGAGACGTTAGCTCTCTCTGTGCCCCAATCACGCCCTCGAAGCTTTTGTCCAGCCCAAACATAAACATCCTCGCGATCCAACACCCATCCTGAGTACCCGTAGTCATCCCTGCTAGGAGCATATAGAGACATTGTCTTGATAAGATATTTGAGACTTGCAACCCCCTCACAGATGTATTGAGGTCCCAAGTCATCAAGCCATCGACTTGATCTCAACTCTCTGGCATCCACACGGATGATTTTGGGTGGTAAATGCTTCCCCCATATAAGCAGTTCCAAAAAATGCTCCACTCGGTCAAGAAAATGAATCTTAATCACCAGCAGGAGAAGGACTCCGAAATTCGTGAACGGCCTTCCCTGAAACTCAAAGCAGGGGTTGTTATTGGACAAGACTAATTCACCCCAATCTTCTGTGCACGGCTCTAAAATCTTACCAATAAAACTCATATGTTTATTGATAGAATTGGGGTTACTCCGTGCATTTTCGACCATCTCCTCGTACTCTTGCAGAGACAAATCATGTTCTGATACCTCTTTATTTTCTCTGCGAATCACGGAGAGCACACCGGGTTTCTCACTCATAACAATACCTCCTAAGAATTTTTATCAAAAAACCGAGTTGCTGGTAGCTTCCCAGCAAAATAGTCATGCTACACGTCCTGGCTCGCGGGTTGCTGAACCCACTCCCCGGCGTCGGTGTTGGTCGCTCAATTTTCCGAAAGACAGAAAAATGTCATGGCGCACCAGCCGTTCAGCTCGGCGTAACAAAGACCTCCGGTCTTGCCTATACTACCCATTGGAGAAACGGGCTTTCTTTTTCAAGGTGCAGTAGGGGCCTGTGTCTGTTGATAAAATACGCCACTGAAAAGAGAAAGTACAGGATTTGAGACAAAGTGAACAAATTTGCAACAACATGCAACAAATTCGATTGATTCTACTATCAAAGGTGAAAGTATGGAATTTACTTGGGGACACGTTTTCCTTTTAGCCGAAAAAATGTTTCGACTAACGGATAGTGCGTTGGCTAGCAAACTGAAAACAAGCCGTTCTACCGTTTACAGGCATAAAAACGGAGATACTTGCCGTTTTGAGCCGCAAGTTGACATATACAAGAAAATATTTGCTCCCCCTGATAAGACCCCCGAGACATTAAAGGAGTATTTTCATAAACTATGTGTTTCACTTAATAGCAGTGCATTCCCTACTGATTTTCAAAAGCCAAAATACAAAGCCTATAAAGACAGCATAGACTACTTAATAGCAATGGCTGACGAAAACGGAAGAGGAAGAAAGTCAAAAAAAGAGCCGCCACTGCAAGTGAAGAATAGTAATGTCGAAAAAAACAATGCTTTGCTTCAAGCACAGGCACAGTTGATAAGGTCACCTAAAAAGCTGGACATGCCAGATACCGATGTGCTCCCTTTGAGTGCAGATATTTTCTCTACAGATTCGGACATTAGCGCAAAAGGCAATCAGTCGGTGCAAACATCAAAGCCAAAATATATACGCGATTATCTGAAGAATGGATTTGAGGATTATATAGCAACGTTTGACGAATTGAATCCTCACCTATTACAGCAGTGGAGTTCGGTGCGTATAGCTGATGAATTTTTTTACTGTTTTGAACTATTCAAAATAGCGGATTTTGTTGCGGCTGATCCGCTCAATTTTGGCCTCGTGATTGGGGAGGTGGAACATGGAATAGGTGATGGTTTAGAACATATATTGAGAACTCTGAAATTCGTGGGTCATATGGAAACGGCTATAGAATATGTGGCAATTTACGATGAAACCGAGGAAATCCATGCTGTAATTTCGACGTATGTAACGACTTTACACAAATATATTGATTTTTTGCGAGAGCACTCTACCAATTCAAATCTTTTAGGAAATACATTTATACTGGTTCCTAATGAGTATGATGATAAAGACGAGTTGGAACGGAAATCAAAGAAATATCGGAATAATCTGCAATCTCAATATGAAGAAGTCAAAAGGTTGACAACTACAAACGAGGCTATGTAATAACCGATGGTTTTGCAAAAAAAGACACCGCCCCCCCAGCAGGGGACAGTGTATTTCTCTTTAGGCGATATGAAGAAGGTGGGGTGCATCACCGCACCTCCACCTTCTTTGTTGTTGGTTAGATTTCCTTGCACAAATTCTCTACTTCTGCTTGGGTAAGGCCCGTAAGTCTGACTATATCAGCTACGGTCATTTTCATTTGCAAAGCATTACGAGCAATCTCAATTTTTTCTTCAGCCCTGCCAATTTGTTTGCCGTTATCCTCGGCGGTAGCCAAGTCCGACTGCCTATCCGTCTGGAACTTCCTGCGGCTACGGTAGATGGCCCGCTCTCGCTCGTTCTTGCTGATACTCATTAAAAGGTTCCCGGCCACTTGAAGCACCTCCTCCGATTCAATGACCTTGTTCACGATCTCCCTGTGCTCCAGATCAGGAGCGTACTGGAAAAACACCGACCACTTATCCAGGGCTGTCATGTCACTGACAGGCTTCTTCACCACTTCGCCCAGCTTGGACAACTCAACAAATGTTACGCTGATGGCATCCGACAGCAGCTCTCCCGTCACGTTATGCCGCATGGAGAAAGAATTTACATAATCCTGTGTATTGGGAAAGATCGTATAAGAACAGAATGTGATCTGGTATGACCGGGCCAGCCTGTCATATCGCCGCAGTCCTTTTGCCGGCTGGGAGGAATGTAGGTCTGTGAGATAGTATACACTTTTGCCCTTCAGATTCCTGTGTTGGCCATCCAGGTCCTCGACCATATAGCTGGCTTGCATTTCCAGGTTGACCTGGGAACCATCGTCTATCTTGCAGTTGACATCAAACCGTTCCGCCTTTTCCTCCGTGTCTCCCGGCGCTAACTCGTTGGGCAGAAGAACTACATCAACCACAGTACGGCCAATCACACATGAAATCAGATTCATCAACGCTTGCTTGGCCTCCGGCGATGTCAGGATCAGCTTAAATACCCGGTCATCGGACGGCGGTAGTATATCTGCTTCCATTGGTAGCAGTCCCATCAAGCAACACCCCCAACAAGTTTATTCCCACTATCAGTATACCACAGTCCAGCTAACATTTCCACTACAATTTCCGATAGCGTCCTCTCTTTGCCTCATAGTGTGTCGTATGAGCCATATCCGCAACGATATATTATCCTCATGATACCCAGGAACCGCTCTGTGCCTTAAATGGCACGGGGCGGTTTACTTTATCACGAAAAGAGGTGAAATCCCAGGGGTGATATAAAATGACGCAAATTATCAACAGGAAGGGAGGACAGAACACCCAGAACTCTATTCATCTGGAACACCCAAGGGCAAAACACCAAGCTGATCCAACAGGTCGTTTGCTTCATCAATAGACTTCCTATGCTGGATTGCAAACAAGATTGCTGCATCACGTTTATCACGCACATATAGTTCCAAATTGCCAGACAGCTTTAGCATTTTCTGTGTCTCCTCGTCAGAAAGTTGCAAACCAAAAGCAATCGCCAACAGCTTATCGCGGGACGGAGCTTTCTTCCCGGAAAATATCTGATAGACATAGGTACGGTCGAGGTGCGACCCCCGAACCACATCCGCCCGTTTAAGATGCTTCTGCTTCAGTTGGAGTGCCAGATATTCCGGGAGTGTTTGAGCAAGCATATTCTGTTCGTTTCTCAACAGAAAATCCTTGAAATTTGCCGCATTGAAAAGGCTTTCCTGCACATCAGCTGTTGTTACCTTAGTTGCTGTGGTTGCCTTACTTGTTTCAGTTTTCATACTGCGCCCTCCGCTGGAGATATGTCTACATTATATCAGACCGTGGCGCATATGAAAAGTCCCGTAAAAAATTTGTATTTGTATGCTGGCAGCACACCTTTGGAAACAAAGACTCCTTTATACTGGGTATCAGGAAATTTACAGGTAGTACGGAAAGGAGGATGCGAAATGGTCTATGCCGTGTCGGATATTCACGGCTGCTATGACAAGTACATTGATCTACTAAACGAAATCAACTTTAGGGCTTGTTTGAAAAATAAATATTGCACAAACCAAATAAAAGTGCGAAAATAGAGCCATGAAGCGATAT
>NZ_QZEG01000054.1:0-17711 GCF_009917605.1 Anaerotruncus sp. 1XD42-93
GGACACTCCCAGTTTGAGCGTATTCCCATCAGCCGGGAACGGCAGGAGCGCCTGCTGCGGGAGCAGATCAATGAGATTACCGACGGGATTGCCGAGGTGGAGGCCAGCGGCGGGGAACGCTTTACCGTCAAGCAGTTGGAAAAGACTCGCAGGTCGCTGGAGGCCCGGATGGAGAAGCTGCAAGCCACAGAGCGCAAGGACGATGTGATAACCTTTGAGCAGTTGGGCGTGGACCGGCTGTTCGTGGACGAGGCGCATTCGTTCAAAAATCTGTTCCTCTACACGAAAATGCGGAACGTGGCGGGGCTTTCCACCTCCGAGGCGCAGAAGTCCTCGGATATGTTCATGAAGTGCCAGTATATGGACGAGCTGACCGGCGGGAAGGGTACGGTCTTTGCCACGGGGACGCCAGTACACACACCTTATCTACGCTTAAATACTGAACTGAATTTCGACCCCGTACTCGTCCGAAACGTACACGATGTCTATCATCGTGATGGCCAGAGCGTGCTTCTCGTCCACAGTAAGGGTATCCCATCGGCTCATAGGGTCAGCCAGGGGAGCGGTGTCGATCTCCTTGTGTTTTCTGACCTTTGCCCGTAGCTTCTCCTCCAACTCGGACTTTTTGGAGTGGAGGACGTTCACCCGGTCTTGGATATACCCAAACAGCACATTATCCGCATCCGCCAGCTTGTCCATTAGCTTGTGGATTTCATCATCAAGACGAATAATTTCGACCTTGATACTCTCTGCTTCGGAATCTGGTTTCTGCTGTTCAGCCTTGGCTATCACCAGACTTTCCAACCGTTCCTTCATGGCCTGGAATACGATCTGCTCTACTTCATCGGGGCGGGTTTTCAGCCGCTTCTTGATACAACCCTTTGCCCTGTAAGCACCGTGATCTCCAAAATACCGCCATTGCTTGGTCTTGGTAACGTTCCAACTATACATGAGCGACAAGGCATAATGGCAATGACCACATTTGACAAGGCCCACCAGCCATGAGTTCTTTGCTCCGCTGCTATTTGGGATACGCTTGTTGCGAGATTTCTTATCCTGTACTGTAAGCCACGTTTCAGCGTCCACTAACCCCTCGTGGTAGCCGACCTTAATGTACTCGGAACCGTCAGGCCGCTTATGGCGGAAGCAGCCATGAACACCATCAAAGGCTTCCACATCGTCAACGACCTCATATCCCTTTGAGACAAGGTATTGATATACGTCCTTGTCGGCCCTGACATACAATGGACTTTCAAGAATCCGGGAGAAGTGGCTCCTGTCCATGTTACTCTTGGCTGTTCTGTTGACATCAATGCCGTTGCTGCGAAAGTAATTGAGGACATCGGCCAGCGAGATTTCCGGGGCCTTGTAAAGTTGGTAAGCCATCCTGACCACATCGGCCTTGTCGGAGGGAACCAGCACTGAACCGTTCTTCCCATTGACAGTCCTGCGCTCCGGCATATAGCCATAATAGAATTTACCCCCCTGATAAAAACCTGTCTCCAGTGAACGGGTACTGTAAGCGTCCGCTACCCGTCCCGCTATTGTCTCTCGCTCAAACTCCGCAAAATTCAGCAGAGTGTTCCGCATCATGCGGCCCTCTTTCGTGGCCGTGTTAAACGGCTCCGTAAGAGAAACCACGCTGACGCCGTAGCTGTCGAGCAGATCAGTTACATTGAGATATTCCCTCATGTTGCGGCTGAAACGATCATACTTCTTTACGATAATACGCTCAATCAGGCCCTCTTTGGCATCAGCCATCATCTGCTGAAATGCTGGCCGATGCTCAATGTCTTTGCCGCTCTTGCCATCGTCACAATAAATGTGGTATTCTTCCCCCTCGCCTAAAGATTTGATGCAGTCAGCTTTCTGGCTGTCGATGGACAAGGAGTTGTTATCTTTGTCCCTATCACTCACTGAACGACGCACATAAATTGCAGTTATCTTTTTCACAATATCAACCTCCATAAAAAGGCAGGCCGATAATGCGTTATCTACCAGTAATATAACACAAATCGACCTGCCTTACAATATTAACGTGATAATTCCGGCTTCAAAATGTCATAAATCCTGTTGATTTTCTGCCGTCTTGAAGTCTCGTTCATATTTTCTGGGATATGTACTGTAACTTTGATTCCTTTCGGAAGCGCAGTCTTGACAGCAGACCTTACATCAGTTACAATATTTTCAGTTGCGGTATTTTGTTGTTTTTTCATCCCATCACCTCCATTATCGGGATAGTTCTACATCTATTTCATGTGTTTTCTCATGTTGACGTTGCCGCATACGCTCCATATTACGGGCCAAGATGGCACGCTTCAAATCACCAGCTGAGGTGCGTTCGCCACGCTGTTCTTTCTGCCAGTCAATGCGGCTCAGTCGAACGGTCGGTTCGCGGTCACACACGCCTTGGACTTTAAGGCTCTCATGGCTGACCCGTTTATCCAATCCGTTTCGTTCATAGGCCCGGTTTTGTATCAATGCCCACTGTTCACGCCAAATGACGATGTGCTTTCTGTTGTCATGTTCCCGGTCTTTCTTCTTGCTGAACCCCTCTGGCCCGACAGTCCGAGTTGGAACAATGATGTGAACATGGGGGTTGTTTCTGGATGGATCAGCTTCGTTCTTCCCCTCATGGATTGCGGCTATCGCACACAAACCTTGATTTACAAAATTGGCGTCAACAAAGTCACAGACAATATGAATCAACTGACGGAGCGGCAGTTCATTAGGAAGGGAACCTTTGAACTCCCGTGCGGTACGGGCATCATAGCGAATCTCTGCCGCTTCAATCTTGTCGCAAAGACATTGGAGATCGTAAAAATCAGATGGGACATTAGCAGGCTGGAAAATCCTGCAATAAAGAACATCATGCCGCTTCCGATAATAGGTCTTGCTGTTGTAGCTGTCATGCAGTTTGCGTCCAGTGATATAGTTTGCCAGCCGTGTAACAGACCGGCCTTTTCTACGGCTGATAGCCTGAGCCTCTAAGTAATAATTTGCCATAATCGTTCCCCTCTGTTTGGTGTTTCGTATCTTTTTTTATGTGTATGTCCATTTACACATCGGAGACTTATAGATCAGTCTGCTTTCACAGATCAACGCTCCTACAACATTCTACAACGAGATTTTTTCTTGAGTTGCTCCACCAGTTCTTTGTCAGCGGATAACACCGCCATAAATGCCTCCAGCGGTTCAAATCGCACTTTGTTCTCAGCTTCGGTTCCCGCTTCAATGTCACAAACTTCCGGGAAGTATTTGCTGACCAGTTCACCAATAATATAATTCCGGCGCTGTGCATCCCTTCTTTGTTTGTCCTGTGCTTGCTTGTGAGCTAAACGCTGTTGGTGCTGGGATTCTGTAATACGCTTGGCAGCTTTTTGACTGCGTTCCTCAATCGTCAGCATTTTTGCACCTTCGTTCCTTTTTGGATTGTTAATCATGGGTATGATTGGGTCATATATAGAAGCAAATGTTGTCTGTTCTTCCAGTGTGGGGTATCGTACATAGTTTGATAAATCAATGTATGTCTGAAATTTTTCCACACGGCAAAATCCGCTTGGTGTCAACAGCAGAACGTTATCCAAAGTCGAAAGTACGTGAGGATGGACGATCCAATCTCGCAGTTCGCTTATCTGCACACTGCAGCCAGTGGTTTTCATGGAATCATCTAATTGCGTACCTATGCTGTTCTGTCTGTATATGCAGGTTCCAATCAGTTCAGCAAGATATTTCTGTGTATCAGTGTCGTCAGATCGTAGGATTGCTTTGTATTGGCAATTATCAAAAATAATGCGTCGTTTATACTCGCCGTAAATACTGTCAAGTTGGGCCACGCTCTGAATCATTAGACAGATATTTACGTTCTTGCTCCGCAAGGTTGACATGGCAGATGTAATCATTTCCAGTTTCCCAAACCTTGCAAATTCATCCATGAGCAGCAGTGTTTGGATATTGTCTGCTCCTGCTTCGGTGTACTTCTCCGGTCTACGCTCCAAATACCGGATAAGTTGGGTATACATCAAGTTTGTTGCGCCACTCCACTGTTCTATCCGATCTGCTGGAATACGCAGAAAGATATTGAACTCATTTAGATTATTCCAGTTGAAACAATTTGCTCCCTCTCGTATACCACGAAACGCATGAGCGATATATGGGTCAGCCACAAAAAGCGCGAGTTTATTTCGTAATCCTCGATCAACGATAGCCAGTGTCTTTTTACTTATGCGAGCTTCTCCAAGAAGTATTTTCACATTTATATCATCACTTTCTGCCATCTCTTTGCAGAGCAGAGAAAGCGGCTGTTCTAAAATTTTGCACATAGTCTCGCTAAAGCTAAGACCGAGTTGAAAGTAATAAAGCAGGGCCGCCGCTAAAATACCCCGTTCGGTATCTGACCAAAAGGGTTCTTTTACATCGGCTTGAATCGGGATAATTGCCAATGCTATTTCTTGGATGTTGTTGATCAGATTACTGCTGTTATCCTGTGTCAGCCACCAAAACGGGTCATAGCTGGGGCCATCTATCTGCGTGGGATCAAAAATGATATACGGACGTGCAATAATTCCTTGCTGGAACATTTTTTCTGACATATTCGCATAGAAATCTGACAATTCACCTTTAATATCTGTAGCACATATCGCCCCTTTCCACATTCTCAATGTTGGCTTGGCAACCCCGGCACTTTTGCCGCTTCCACTGCCCCCAATGATAACGATGTTTCCCTCCTCACCTTGTGATATTCCAACATAATGCTCTTGATTTTGGCTACCAAAAAAGAAACCAGGGTCATAGTCTCGTTTCAAGATCATTCTTTTCGGCGCATTTTTTTCGATTTGCTTCTGTTTTAGAAACGACATTCTTTTTATCGAAATTTGCCCCATGCGATTAACGCCATAGTCATCACTACGGACTTTACCAAGGTGTTTAGGATGCTTTTGCCCCTTTTCTTTCTTTTTTGACACTTTCCCTTTCAACCTCGCTTTCCAAATGGAATTGTCCATCAGAACGTATGATTGCTCACCTCCAGAGAAAACTCTAATAGTGGTTACGCACAAAGGAATCGTATCACATCGTGTTTGTACAAATCCATGGACAGCTTCGGTACATTTTCGTTACATTTGAAATACTACATTTTTCGATAAGAAGGTTTTACATTGTGACATGGAGGACTTTTATCTTTGCCATTCGGGATTCAAAAATCACTAATGATATTGCGTGGATAATTTTAGACTGTCTTTTTAGAAGTGCAGGCTGTAAGCGTGAGTTTTCGGAAATGGCCGCCAAGAGTTGGATGAGAGGAAATAGAAATTGCAAGGTAAGCAGATACTTTCCAGAAGGAAGTATTAACTATGAAGAAGCTTTTCGCTTTTTTAGGAATAGGCCGGAAAACAAATTATGGAACCTCCAACAGGTATTCCAAAGTAAAGTTGACACTGACAGTCCTATTGATGTGAATACAAAAGATTTAGATATATTTTGTTGGAGCCTTGTAAATCAATTTTTGGACTTGCTTGGATTTCCGAGGGTAAATGTTGATACGCCATTAGAGATTGCATCTTCTGAGGCCGGCCAATTACTCAATACACAAAGTACGGATATATCTAAGGACCTTGCTTCAGGTCAATCACAGGAGGTTCCGGGTAGTATGTCCATGATTGGCGGCACAGATATTTCCGTCAAAAAGGAACCGTCAATAAGGTCAATGATTCTACCGCACAGTGATGATTGTTGCTATCACTGCATCCACTGGAATGGAAATAGAAAAACATTTGGAGCATATACAACGCCAACCTACGGATATTGCTTGAAGTATAATAAAGACAAGCAGCTATCATCTACCATAGCTTGTGTGGACTTTGAAAAACGTGAAAAACAAATGGGAGAATGGTGAATTTTTCCTTTTACACAGATGAGTAATCCGGGGTTAAATTGTGATAGTAAAGCTGCCTGCCAGCAAGAAGCAGGCAGCCTTACTTATCTTATTTTTTTGCTAAGTTCCTATAAAGCGTGGACTTTTTAACCCCGGTCAGTTCCTCAATTTCCTTGATGGCATACTGCTTTGTTTTGTAGAGCTTGACAGCCTTTTTTACAGCGTCAGGATTCGTCTTGGGTCTACCTCCTGTCCGCCCCCTGGCCCTGGCCGAGCGCAGTCCATCACGGGTACGGTCAGCAATCACATCTCGTTCAAACTGAGCGATGGCCGACATGAGGGTGAACAGCAGCTTACCTGTGCTGGTACTGGTATCTATGGATTCCTTCAGGCTGACCAGATGAACACCCTTCTGCTCAAATAGCTCCGTCAGTTCGATCAAGTCCTTGGTACTTCGTCCCAGCCTCGACAGGGATTCAATCACCACGGTATCGCCTTCGGTCATCCGGTCAAGCATCTTAGCCAGCTCAGGACGATCACGCTTGGTTCCGGTCATCTTTTCATTGTAGATCATATCGCAGCCGTACTTCTTGAGAGCGTCTAACTGTCGGTAAAGGTTCTGCTGCTCGGTGCTGACTCTGGCATAGCCAAAGATATAGTTCTTCATCCGTCACATCCTTCCCAATAATGTATGGCAATAGAGACGTAGATTTTGGAATAAGTTTTGGGACGAAATACCCATCAAAACCGCCTGATTTCAAGAGTTATTCCAGTCCTTCTAAACCAGTTCCAATAACGAACGTATTTGGAACCACTACTTCAACACAGGAACGGCTTCAAACGCCGCACCAACAAAATCCTCTGCATCAAGGATGTACTGGCTGTTGTGCCAGCCATCGGATACCATCTGCTCGGCCTCGTGCTGATCGTCAGCTTCCACTTCAACCGTTCGCTTCAATGTCTCGGTAATCGTCACCTTGAATCTTGAACTACCCATGAGCAGCCTCCTTCTGGATGTCGTACACATCATCGACATAGTAGGCCCCGGTGAAGAAGTTGAAAATTGCCGTACACCGAACACCGTTATATTCAGCCAGATACTGATTGCCTCCGATTTGCCGGATGATCTCGGCCTCGCCCAACACATGGCGGTCATGCTCATGGTCTTTCAAACTGTGGATATATGCCTTGACTTTCATGCTCTGCCTCCATAAAATAGTAATTGGCTGTAGCCGATGAATACCGACCCCAGCCTTGATTTCAGCCAATAGCAACTCTGGCCCGACCATAGAAGTCCTCCATGCAGCTCACAGCAACGGCTTTTGGCATCTTCAAGAATCGTGCGGCCTCATGTAGTGCAAAGCCATCTATCAGGAGATTGATAATCCTGGTTTCCTTCGGAGTAGCCATACTCACCACCTGTTCCAGAAGGGCCTTACCCTCAACTCGCCGCTCCGTATCCTGCCTGGGATCTGCAAGTGCATTTTCAACATCATCCAGGCCCACGGTGATACCGCAACGTTTGACACGGGCATGATATTCACCATCCCGTAGAACGGCGTCCCTCATGGCCCGGAACGCCATCGCCTCGAACTCCACGCCAGCGGGAGGATTGCGAAAATACTGCTGCACAGCGGAGAGATAGCCGAAGATTACGACGTCATAGAAATCATTCATCAGGAGACGCCTGTAGCGGAGAAAGTCGATCACCAGATCGTGCCTCTGCTCCGCAAAGTCCCGTTCCTCCTGCGTCATAGGACGCAAAGCCCTCATTGTGTTCAACTCCTTTCGGTGATAGGGCATAATAAGAGGGAATCCCCTGTGCCGCAAGAGATTCCCTTATTTCAGTTTAATCAATCGACCTCCAGCGGCAGGCAGATGATACGGCCATCCATACCCCAAAACATTTCCGGTGTGTAGAACCGCTCACGATACTGATCAATCTGCTCCGGGGTCAGGCTGGTAAAATGGTCACAATCTGCGGGCGCACCGCGAACTTTCCATCGTCATTGCAGAGCAAAACAACAGAATCATCAAGATAGATGGGTTGAATTAAGCCGCCCACAATTTCCTGCATGGATTCCAAAGACCCGCTGATTTCTCTTGGCTCCGGTCTGCGCTCAGGCTCGACTACTAAAACACGCATTTTAACTCACCTCAAACTTTCCACGCAGCCAGCGTGTGGCTCGATGCTTCCGGGCAAAATCCTCCGTCCATGCGTCCCCAGTGGTGTTGTCCACCGCCACCCATTTACGGCCTTCCTTCGTTAGAAACAGGCCCAGCGGAGTACGGAAATCTATCACGTTTAATACTTGCTCCGGGCTGACCCGATGAATCCTACTCATGGCTTGCTCCCTTGGGAACGGCGGCGAACTCCATATGGTACGTATCCAGGGACTTCCCCAAGATGGTGTGATCGCCCTCGTAGTAGGTAGGTTCGCAGAATCCAGCAGCACGGGCCTCAGCCTCGTTCTCAAAGATAGCTTTGATCCGAACCGTGCAGAACCGGAACGTATAGACTGAATCGCCAATCTTCATGTTCAATGCCCTCCCTTTCTATTCAAATGCCATTCCAGCAGGGTACAGTAGCCGTATACCCGGTCGATAGGCAAATCCACCCACTCGCTGCAAGCTGTCTGATCTCCGGCCACAGGCTTTAAGTGAATCTTCCCGTTCTCATGGGATTCACGAACCCGGATACAGGTATTGCCAAAGAAATAGCAGACCGTTCCATCGTCCTGCTCTGTACGGCAATAGTGAGGGATAGCAGCCACATCCCGCATCTGTTCCAAGATGTAGCAGTCCTCGACCTTCCAGCCGCCAGGGTTGCCTTCCTCGGCCATGTACCAGTCCAGCCGGACACCCTGATCGGAAGTCTTGTCCAGACAGTACGCAAAGATGGAGTTGCTGAACATATGAGGGTAGAATCCTTTGTTATCGCTGCTGAAACGATAGGTACGGCTCAACAATAGATACTGCGTGGCAAAGCTGTCCTCCGTGAAAATGATGTGTGCGGTCAGATCATCCCTGGGAGAAGTAGCTTTCAGTTCCCGGAAGATCTGTTTCAATTCGCTATAGTTCATAGTGGCTCCTCCATAAAATAAATGACCCGGCATCCCTACCACAAGGCAGGGACACCGGGCCATCATAGCGTATCCTATCTTAGCTTGCCTGTGCCAGCTCTGGCACCATTTGGGCGGCGTTCACAATGTCCATGAACTGTTGGCCGAACGCCTTTGCCTGAGCCGCTTCCTCCGGGCTGAGAGTGCTGACCGTCTGGAAGTTGAACAAGGCGTAGGGCTTGCCCTGTTTGCTGGTGGCCTTCTCCAAGGTGATCTTCGTGACCACGCTGGAGATCGGCGTTAAGGTACTCAGGAGCCGGGTAGAGTATTTCAGGAACCTGGGCTTGCTGGTCACGGGAACCCGTACCAGCAGCGGGATGATATTGTCAGGCCGCAGCAGAAACAGAAGAACCGATTCTTTACAGGCTTTGGCGTTGCTCTCACCATCCTTGGAACCGAAATCGTTGTAGGGGCAGTGAGCGCAGGCTTTCCCGTCAAAGGAAATAATGCTGTTCTGGCTCATACAGATGGGCGGCGTACCCTCCACCGGGTCAGGTGTGTCCCAATAGGCCCTCGGTGTGGTGTAGTCCAGGACGATCCCAACCAGCTCCTTTTCCGCTTCATTCCCGGCCAGCCCCGGCACTTCAAACACCGTGGAGCCACCGGACGGACTTTTGACCAAATCGAACAGGTCGAGGGTCAGGGGCTGGCTTTTCAGGTTGGCCCGGATGATGTCAAGAGCGTTGCTGGTCAGGGCCAGATAAGCGGAGTTCGCAGGGGCCAGCGAGGTATCGGGAGCAGCGGCCACTTCTCCGGGCTGCTGCAACTCCTGAATCTTCCCGCTCATGCGGCCTTTGAGTGCTGTGTTGTCCATGATGAACCTCCTTTAGCTTGCCGCTTTGATGGTGAAACGGCGGTACGATGATTTGTTGGCGTACTTCTTATACAAAGTCGGGTGTTCCGCTTTCAGGGTCTTACTGTCCAACCGCTCCTGAGACACGCTTTTCCAAGTGATGACACGGCCCCCGGCGGTGCCGACCTCATTCTCGCCCATCATTTCTTTCAGCAGATTTTCGGCCTTATGCTTTTGCTCGGTGACGATCTCCAACTGCTCACAGGCATCGTCATACTGGGCCAGAAGAGCGGAGGCGGCGTCGGGGAGCGTAATTTGAGACTTAGGTTTGCTGTTGGGGAATCGCTCGGACAGGAACCTGGTCGAAGCGTCCGAGCCGTCCAGCGGCGGGGGCGTGAGGTCTTGCACATGATTCCAGAAAGCGGCCTCCAACTCAATGAGCATGGAGATCAAATCCTCGTCACGCTCCACGAATTTCCAGCGGAAGGTATTGCCGCCGATCAGCACAGCGATATAGGCCCCGGCATACCCGGTAACGGCCATGTAGTGCTGGATTTGAAGCTGGTATTCATCCGGGATGGTGTCCTCCCATTCGCCAGCCTTGTAAGCGGAAGCTGTCTTGGCCTCGAAGATACACGTCCCAACGTCCGGGACTTCACAGACGCCATCCAGATTCGCCAGCATGAAGGGGTATTCCTCGCTCTGGAGCAGTTCGCTCTTATGGCAGACCTCGATCCCGGTGCGCTTGGTAAACTCGGCCCGGACGAAGGGTTCCAACTGCGTCCCCCAGTAGGCAGCTTCCCCGGCCTCCTGGGGCGGGAGCTGGCCCGTCTTATCCAGCCACAGCTCCACGGGGGACTTGTAGCGGTTGATACCGCAGACTACAGAAGCGTCCGAACCTCCGATACCCTGCTTGCGGTACTCCAGCCAGTCCGCATAGGGCAGATTTTCGGTAGAAACTAAAATGTTCGCTGGCATATCAAAACCTCGCTTTCATCAGAATAGGGACAGGGGACGCACAGCCACGGGCCGCACGTCCTCTATATGGTCCATTTACACATCATGCCGCCGCCAGCACCATTTTGTACGCCTTGTCGATCATGGGGTTGCCCTCGACAGTACGCAGGAACAGGTTCTCGTTGTAGTTCTTGGTCTTGCGGATGGGATCAGCATGGGTAGCAAAGTCGCTGATGGCATTGACGAAGCGGTAGCCGTTCTTTCCCACGTTGGAGAGATCGGGAGCCTCCCAGTACCGGGCCTTCATGTTGTCCAGCATCCGCAGATTGTTTTTGCGCTGAACATCCGGCATATCCAGGGTGACAGGGAAGAACTCGTTCATGAACTCCATGACCTTCTTGTCGGTGAGCTTGATCTTGGACAGGGCATCAATGCCACGGCCCAGCTCGCTCATATATTTCTCGGCCAGTCCCAGGGTTTCCTCGGCCTCGTGGACACGGAGCATGACGTTCTCGGTGTGCTTGGTCGTCCAGATGCGCTTTGCGCTGTTGAGGGCCAGGTTAAGCGTATTCTGGCACACAACCCGGATAGGGGTCATAGCGACTTTGATACCGGAGCTGCCATCGTGGGAGTTCATCACTACCAGATAGGGGGCAATCTCGTCCCCTGCGATGATGTAGCGGTGGGGCATACGAGCCAGCATCCAGACCTTGCGGCCTCCCTGCAAGGCCCCGGCAGTCTCGTAGGTCACGCCAGCCCCCAGCAGGTCATCGGTAAACTGGAAAGCGTCCTCGTTCTGCACCACTTTGTAGCGGTCGGACACGATACCCAAGGGAGCGTTGTCGGTGCTGCGGAGATTGGCCTTGTAGCCAGCGATCAGGGAGCCATCTCCGGTGTAAACGTCCTTCTGGACGACCTCCCAATCAAGGCCAGCGTAAATTAGGGCGTCAGTGGAGGTGGGCGCCTCCTGCACTTCCGTACCCAGGCCATGCCAAGGCTTCTCACGGACATAGAACATGGTTTCAACATTTGCCGGCATGATACATTCCTCCTGAACAATAAAATTGGCCCCGGGGAATTACCCCGAGGCCTTCGTAATTATAGTATATGTTTCTGCTGCAATCTAAATCGGAAACTTTGCACTAAGCGGTGATACACGCAGACAAAATGTTTCCACAGCTCGCATCAATTATTACAACCGTATATACGGAACCTGCTGGGGAACCACCTTGTTTTACAAAGCAAAATTCGACCTCAGTTATAACAGCCGCAAGTTGCTCGCGCCGTTCAATCGTTGGGAAGATATTTCTCACATGAACATTTGAAATTCTAAAGTCCCGTGAAACAGATTGATTATATGCGTTTTTCCATTCACTGGCAAGCTGTACACTGATCGGATCATTGAGTCTAATCAATTCTGTATTACTTAGGGTCGTGTTGAAATCGTTTTCCTGCTCAAAGGGGTCGGAGTATCCATCTCCATAATAGGGATCGTAGCCGCCGTCGGCTAAGTTGGCGGGATTGCCCTCTACTTCGCCAAGTTCGCTTTCGGGGATTTGAGAACGAACAAAATTGGTCGAATCACCATACTCATTCGATTCATCATTCCAAATCAAAATATCTTGGTCAGAATCGAAAGAGAAGTTTCCAATCAAGTCCTTTTCCACCGATGAATCGGATATTGGTTCCCCATTTTTATCTGGTAAAATCTCCATAAAACTCATGACACCTTTATCATAATGAAGTATCTCACCATCCAATTTACAAGGGAGTACCCAACTCAGGAACACACTTCCATGGGGGACGAAGGAAATAGAAAATAGAATATCTGTTTTGGATTCATTTACAGATACGTGCATGGTATATCCACGACCATATTCGTCTTCCCATACCCCCACCGCCTTTTGCCACTCCCCAACCTCCACTGTGGACTGTTCATCGTTCAAGATATCCACATCATTTTCGGCATCTATTTCCTGTCTAACGGGAACGCTGGCATCTATGGTAGACTCTCTACTGCACCCCGCTGCCAGAAACAATACGCAGATTCCTGCAAAGATGAATAACCACCTTTGTGCTTTCATATAGTTCACGTCCTCATTTTATGGAATTAAAATGTGTATTGTAGCGGAAAAGTGAATTTATTTGCTGGGTTTAGTGTTAGGCCGTATGGAAAGCAGCGCAGGGTGAATCATCGCACCATTGATAGTAAGTAGCTTCCACGCTTTTTTCATACTCCACGCTTTGATGAAAAGCGGAATTGCGACCAGAATTGGTATAATAAATACAAAAGTTGCAATAAGGCATACGATGGCCGCAATTATATACGATTTATAGCGGCTTGTGGTTTGATATAGCTGGGCAAGTTCAATGTTTTTAGGCGTGCAGGCGTTCAATGCGTCAAGATACTTTTTGGAAGAATCAGTACGGCCCTTGCTCCGCACATAGGACACGGCCTCCGCAACAGCTTTGGAATCTGTAATATCGGTTTTCACGTAAAGGTTATCAAAAATTTCCCCGTCCTCCGCAGACCAGATATTTTCGATCCGGGCTTGTACCTTTTTCAAGAATGGGGCTTTCAGTACATCAGGGGCCTTATGCGCTTTGATTGCGGCGATAAACTCCTCACAAGCAGATTCATCTGCCGTTTCATAGCCCTGGCAGGCTTGGTTCAGTTCCTCCTGCCATATTGATTCAATACGCTTTTGCAGCAGTTCAAAAAACGGCCCCTTTAGCTTTTCCTGCGCTTGGTATTGACGTACTTCATCTGTGAGCTGATTACAGGTTTGCTCATCCGCTGTCTGATACCCCTTGCAGAGCCTCCGTAAGCAGTCAGTCTCCAGCCGATCCAAGGTTGCGCTTTCCGTCACCCCATATTCCCGCATATAGGTTAAAATATGTTCTTTTGCTACTTGTGCCGCCTGTTCGGAGGAACGCGCTTCCTCGTCGTATTCCTGTGACAATATTTCCTCTGTTGTGCTTGATAAATCAACGGAAAAGCGTTGGGCCGCAGCATATGTAGCCTTTCTGTCCCTTGGAAAATGGATGAAGATGTATTTCACCAGTTCTGTATTCCAAGGGCATAGCGTGAATGCTTGTACCAATAATTCCTCTTGCCTTTCAGGTAGGTTTTTGGCGTTTTCAAAGAGTGCATTTGACTTATCCTCGTCAAATATAGATTGAAGGTAGTTTTCCTTGCGCTCATTCAGAAAGCTCATGTGCGCAGAGTATACGGTGAACAGATCGGCAAGGATACCATTCAGCAAGGTGTCCTGAGTGGCGGAATTTTTGTATAAGGCGTTTTTGTCCATGGAGGCCGATAATGCAGAGCCAGCATTTCCAACAGCGTTCATTAAGGAGTGCCCTGCAAATGAAGCAAGATTTTTCATTCCAGCCGCAGCCTGATCCCGCAACCAATAGTCACTGGAAAAGCTGGTATAGGATCTGTAATGGCCGCGACCTGCCTTTCGATCAGCGCGATACTCTTTTTCCGCATTTTGCTGCCTCAGTATTGCATTATATTGCCGCTCTACCGTTTCCAGTGCAGCTTCGGTTTCCCCTAATCCAATGCAGTGTTTCCAATAGCTTTCCTCGCTCATATCGTAGATTTCGCATTCAGTAAGCTGGCTGAATAAGGGGTGAAAAACCCGTTTTTCCATCAGCGATTCTGCGAATTGCAAATAACCATCCAAGACGGATTGGATATTTCCGCACTGCTTGTACCATTCCCCAAACTGCTTAGAAGTAGCTAAGCCGGCTTGCTCTGCCATACATTGCAGGTCATAGTAACGTTCTGCGGCATCTTCAAAGATGACTGTCTGGCCTAATAGAGTATATTTAAGCATAATTTCCCTCCCCTATACGTTAGTTCATCGATGACACACTTATTATCACATATTATAAATAAAATATCACCGCATTTCAACCCCTTATTTCACATATTATACTTGTGATAAGAGGTGATGTGCTTGACAGATACTACAAAAGCCCAAATTGGCGGTCGTCTACGGGAACGGCGGGAGCAGGCAGGGTATACCAGAGAAAAGCTGGGAGAGTTGTGCGCCCTCAGCCCCCGCTTTATCGCTAATATTGAGCTGGGCGATTCCACATTCAGCCTGGATTCTCTGATGACAGTCTGCCGGGTACTGTCATGCAGCAGCGATTACCTGTTGTTTGGTAGCAGTATTGATGCCGGGGCTTGGGCAGAGCCGATTGCAAAACTCCAGCAGCTTGATTTGAAATTTCAGGAGCCAGTCAGCAAGACGATTCAAGGGTTGATTGAAACGATTATCAAGGCCGAACAATGATATTGGCCATTTATAACAGATTCCGCTTTTTATATTCCAACATCAGCTCTACCGCAGACCAAAAACCATCAGCAAAAGCGTCTGGTAACATAGCGTTTCCTTGTCGGATATAAGTGTTGCATAGCTGCTCAAGCAGGTTTTGGCTTTTCCTGTCAAGCTGTCCCTGCAACTGCTGGCGCAAATCGGTGATGTGTTTTGAAAATCTGCTATAATCTGGTTCCCCATAGGGGTGTTCTGGATTCATAAGCCGTTCAATCATAATTCACCTCTTATGCGGAATGCGTGGCTTTGGAATCTCTAAGTTTAGTAAGCAACCGTTGGACAGGTTCTACAATGCAGGACAAGATCTCGTCCTGCATCTGCGTGTTGAAGTCCGCCTGAAAACTGTCAAGGGCAATCTGTGCATCTTTCTCGATGGCCTGAATAACCTCGTAGCAGTTAAACCCATACCGGATAAAGCCTTTCGCAAAGAGCTTAGCAAGACCTTCCTCAAAGTCCGAAGGGTCCCAAGCATCATAGCTGATTTCGCCGTAGTACGCACTGGCGGGTTGAAGCGAATATTGCCCAGAGAGATCGCCGCAGATTTTCTTTGCTTTCTTATGAATTTCGGAGGCCGTCAAATAGCCCTCCATTTCATCCACGATTGCGGCGTTTTTAGGTGTGCGTAGCAATTCCAGCTTTTCCCTCAAGGCGTCCAGCCGATGGTCGAACCGCTGCCGGAACTCCTGATAAAAGCTGCCGCTCCCCGAAACGCTCATGCGGCATTCCGTTTTCTGCTCGGCCTCGTGGATTGCCCTGTCCACACGCTTTTTCGCCGCATCCCGGCACTTCGCCTTGGACTGAAACGCCTCGCGCGCATCGGCGGCCATGACATTAGCCTTCGTCCGATCCAGAGAAACAAAGTTCCCTCGGAAGGAGGCACAGCCGCCCAAGTCCCGCAGCCAAAAGGCAAAATCCGCTATGGGGGTACGGGATTTCTGGGCTACTAAGTAAGCATCCGCTACTACCGTTTCTTCTTGTCCCTTCAAAGAGCTGTTTTCTTCACTCATGGAGACATCTCCTTTTCAAATTATTTTGCGACTTTCTTGCCGCTATAGCTATAATATATAGCCCAGAGCAACACAGAAACGGGTAGATCAGTCCGGCCTCAAAATTCGTTTTGGAGTATGCCAGCGTATTATTGACTTCTGAGTTTTTTAAGACCAGCACAATTGGAAACCGCCGATTAAGACAGCGTGTGCAGATTGGCGGGCAAATTTTCTGGCTGGCAGGGCAGAGATATGAAATCTACGAAATGTTTCTGAGCTACCCGGCAGACGGAAAATCTGCACGACGATCTGCACATAGGGGGATTAAGCGGCGGTTTATATGATGATTTTTGAAAACTTGCAGTGGAATTTTGGACTGATCCATGGTATACTGAGTTAACAAGATTTTTTGAGAGAGTGATTATTATGGGATTATTGCCGATGGACGCTGATATACTGCCGCCGTCTGATGACCGGGTATTTAAGCTGATACTGACACCACAAGAATCCAAACCAATTTTGATAGATTTGATTTCTTCCATCATTAAGCGGCCTGTGGTTGGGGTTGAGGTTCGCAACAATGAGATCCCTCCCGAAGATGTTCAAGAGAAAGCCGAAAGACTTGACGTAAACTGCTTGATTGATGATGGCTCCCAAATTGATTTGGAAATGCAAGCCAGCCGGATTCAAGAGGATTCTGATGGGAAACATCAGAATTTGAAGGGCAAGAGCATATACTACCTGTGCGACCTCCATTCCTCTCAGCCGTCAAAGGGCGTGCGGAGGTATGATAAGCTGGCCCGGACGTATCAGGTAACGTTCTGCTCCTACACGGTGTTTCCTGAGAGGGCAGAGTATGTCAATTCCTTCTCCCTGCGGCATGACGAGGACAATGAACTGCTGTCAGACGCCATTCATGTAGTCTACGTTGAGTTGAGCAAGCTCCAAGAGATTATCAAGAAGTCTGTAGATGATATGACGGATTTGGAGAAATGGGCAATATTCTTTCAATATGCTGGTGAGCCTACACATAGGGAAACGGTAAACAAGGTCATAGCGTCGAAGGAGGTGCTACAAATGGCCGGGAATCGCTTAATGAGTATCAGTCAAGACGAACGGGAACGGGCTGTATTCCGTAGCCGTAGAATGTATCAGACCGATTTGCAATCAGACTTAGCTACCGCCGAGGATAGAGGCGAGCGCAGAGGGATGGAGAAACGAAACGTAGAGATTGTTCGCAATGCTTTGCAAATGAGAATGTCGATAGCAGACATAGCAAAACTCACAGGGCTGACCAGTGAGGAAGTAGAACGTCTGCGTGCAGAGACTTGACCGGAAATGAAGAAGGCTGGGAGTGCATCAAAGCACTCCCGGCCTTCTTCTTATAGATAGCCTTGGATAAGCCGTCAGAATTGGCGGCTGTTTTTTGCGCTTATTTAGCCTGAAATAGTGGATAGATAACGCATTATCGGCACTTCCTGTCATAGATAATGTGTATCATTAGGCACCCCGGTCAGCAATTTAATGGTAGAACTCTACGTGCGCCCGTAAGGGCATATATCAAATGCCGCCTTGAGCAAGCGGCGGGAAGAAAAATATCGAAGAAAGGCAGGTGAAAAAAATACCCCGTCA
>NZ_QZEG01000055.1:0-17635 GCF_009917605.1 Anaerotruncus sp. 1XD42-93
GGGGCGGAGCCCCCGACGCGCTCCGCACTGCGAGCCGCAGCGAAGCGTTTCGAGCGCAACCCGCCGAAGGCAGGCTCTTGGCGCGAGATGAGCGCGGAACGCCTTATCCTGTGAAGCGCGTTTTTCGGGTGAATTGCCGCGAAGCGGTAAGGGGCTTTTTGCAAGTGAAAAAGCCCCCTTGCATACATAAAATATCTAACAGGTTCTTATGCGGATGCTGCCAGCTTGAAAACCGGCAGTTTTGATCTGAAAAGCCAGTCCTGGAAAAGGATTGGCTTTTTCATGTGGGAAATAGCGTGTCGAATTTCACAGAAACAGCCGTGATTCTACATCTAATTCGGTGAAAGATGGCTAAATTTTTCCAGTGTGAACAGATGGAAGATTGACTATCCCGCGAAATCTCCATATAATAATAGTCAAAGCACTTCAAAAACAACCGGGGGAATCCCCGATTCAACTGACAGGAGGCTAAATTATGGCGAGAGTTTACAATTTCGCAGCAGGCCCGTCGATGCTCCCGGAAAGCGTTCTGGCGAAAGCTGCCGCGGAGATGCTGGATTATCAGGGCAGCGGGCAGTCGGTCATGGAGATGAGCCACCGCACCAAACTCTATGAGACGATCATTGAAGGCTGCGAGACGCTTCTGAGAGAGGTCATGCAGATTCCGGACAACTATAAGGTCCTGTTTTTGCAGGGCGGCGCGTCCACCCAGTTTGCGATGGTGCCGCTCAACCTGATGAACCGTTCGGGCAAAGCGGATTATGTGGTTACCGGCGCATTTGCGAACAAGGCCTGCCAGGAGGCCGCCCGGTATGGAAAAGTCAACATCGTTGCTTCCTCGAAGGATCGGACATTTTCCTATATCCCCAAACTGGATAAAAGCCAGTTCACCCCGGATGCGGACTATTTTTACATCTGCATGAACAATACGATCTATGGGACCGTATATCACGAGCTGCCCGACACAGGCAGTGTGCCGCTGGTTGCAGACGTCTCTTCCTGCATCCTCTCCCAGCCGATCGACGTTTCGAAGTTCGGCCTGCTCTTTGCGGGCGCACAGAAAAATATGGGGCCTGCGGGCCTGACCGTCGTGATCGTCCGGGAGGACCTGATTGGCAATCCGCAGCAGATCACCCCCACCATGCTCAACTACGCAATCCATGCGGAGAACGGTTCGATGTACAATACCCCGCCCACCTATGCAATCTACATCTGCAAGCTGGTTCTGGAGTGGATCAAAAACGAGATCGGCGGTCTTGAGAAGATGAAGGAGCGCAACGAACGCAAAGCAAAGGTGTTTTATGATTTCCTCGACCGCTCGAAACTGTTCAAGGGGACGGTTGTGCCGGAGGACCGCTCGCTGATGAATGCGCCATTTGTGACCGGTGACGCGGAGCTGGACAAAAAGTTTATTGCCGAGGCGGATGCCGCCGGGTTTGTCAGCCTGAAGGGGCACCGCTCGGTCGGCGGGATGCGCGCTTCGATCTATAATGCGATGCCGCTCGAGGGCGTTGAGAAACTGGTCGCGCTGATGCAGAAGTTTGAGGAGGAGAACGCCTGATGTATCAGATCAAAACCCTGAACAAGATTAGCCCGCATGGGCTGGATGTGTTCAATCGAAATAAGTATCTCTGTGGGGATGACGTGGACCAGCCGGATGGCGTCCTGGTCCGCTCGGCCTCGATGCACGAGCTGGAGTTCCCCCAGACACTGCGTGCGATCGCCCGGGCGGGCGCAGGCGTCAACAACATCCCGATCGACCGGTGCAGCGAACAGGGGATCGTGGTATTCAACACCCCCGGCGCCAATGCCAACGCGGTCAAGGAGCTGGTGATCTGCGGCCTGCTGATTTCGGCGCGCAAGGTCTATCCCGCGATGGAGTGGGTGCAGACCCTCAAAGGCGAAGGGGACGCGGTTCCCAAACTGGTCGAACAGGGGAAATCCCGGTTTTCCGGCCCGGAGCTGATCGGCAAGAAGCTCGGTGTGGTCGGCTTGGGCGCGATCGGCGTCAAGGTCGCCAACTTCGCCCGCCATTTTGGGATGCAGGTCTATGGCTATGACCCGTATATGTCGGTCGATACCGCGTGGAGCATCTCCCGCGACATCAAGCACGCGGCCAGCCTCAAGGAAATCTACGAAAACTGCGACTTCATCTCCCTGCATGTTCCGATGACGCAGGATACCAAGGGAATGATCAACTCTGAGTCGATCCAGATGATGAAACATGGCGTGCGGCTGCTCAATTTTGCGCGTGCCGAACTGGTTGTAACCGAAGACCTGATGGAGGGCCTTGAGGAAAAACAGATCCGCTGCTATGTGACCGATTTCCCGACAGAGGAGCTTCTGGGGCATCCGGGTGTGCTGGCGATCCCGCATCTGGGCGCTTCCACCCCCGAAAGCGAGGACAACTGCGCGCGGATGGCTGCGGCACAGCTGGTCGATTACCTCGAAAACGGCAACATCACCAATTCGGTCAACCTGCCCGCGGTTTCAATGCCGAGAAGCGTGGGGATGCGGGTTACGGTGATCCACCGGAATATCCCCTCGATGCTGACCCAGATTGCGAGCATCATTTCGGAATGCGGGGTCAATATCGAAAACCTGACCAACAAATCCAAAAAAGACTACGCGTATACGATGGTCGACGTGGGCGGCCGGATCAATGACGGGATGATCGAAAAAATCCGCGGCATTGACGGTGTGATCCGCGTAAACCTCTACCGTTAAACGGTTTTCCCCTGTTTTCTCTGTCGGAAAACAGGGGAATTTGGTAGTAAAAACAGTCTGGTAAACCGGAATTTATGGAGGTTCTATCATGAAAGAAATCGCCCTGATTATCGTAGGAACACTTCTTCTCTTGTTTGCTGCGGTCTATCCGCTTCCAACACTGCTTGCCATTCATGGAACAGCATGGAGAGTGGTCATCGGTTTGCTTGGCTGCTTCTCGCTTGCCTCAGGTATTTACAAAACAATCCGTAAAAGATAACAACTGCAAAACATTTCGTATATCATTTTACTCTCTCGAGAGCCTTCGATGTGCGAGGGTCTGCTCCGCCTGCCCTTCTCATTGACGCTTTTATGAAACCATTGCCTAAAGAATCTCCCGCAGATGCGAAAGATAAATCTGTCGAATCGTACGATAGCTTCCCAGCCCTTTCAGGATACAGGTGACCGGATAACCTGCCGACTCAAGGCGGCTTTTCCAGGAGTCAGGGCCGGCCCCAGCCATATCATTGCGCGCATGATCTCCAGCGACCACCATCAACGGCGCAAGCACCACCCGCTTCGCGCCGCTTTCTTTGATGCGGATCAACAGGTCGTCCACCTCCGGATATCCCTCAACCGCACCTACAAATAGATTCCGCACACCAGCTGCCCGGACATGATCGTTCAACGCGGCATAACAGGCATTGGCAAAATGTTCGGTGCCATGTCCCATCAGGACAAGCGCAGCCTGCGGATCTGCAAGCGGGTCTGCAAACTCGGACCTGAGCGCCTGCACCACTTCCTGGTAATCCGCAGTGGAGGAAAGCAGCGGCCTCCCCAGTGACAGACGGGGAAACCGTCCGGTGAAAGCCGCGGCCTGGGATTGGAGCTTATCATACTCGAATCCATGCATCACATGGGTCGGCTGGACTGCAACTTCAGTGACGCCCTCTTCCAAAAGCCGCTCAAGCGCATCGGGGACATCGTCAATCTGAAGCCCCTCCCGCTGATACAGCACCTTTCTTACAATACCACTTGTAAAACAGCGCCGGACAAAATACTCTGGGTATGCTTTTTCTATCTCCCGTTCGATCGCACCGATCGTCTCTTCGAGGGTTTGCGGATAGGTTGTTCCAAAGCTCACCACCAAAATTGCTCGATTTTTCATCTTTGTTCTCCTTCTTCTGTTTTCCCCAGCATAACACAAGACCGGGATTCCCCGCAACCACCTCCCGCAGTGATTGCACCCCCAAAGGCCAAGCAGACCGAACCGCCATAAGACGGATTCGGCCTGCTTTTTGTTTATGGGCTGTCCGTGGAGCCTGTTTCTGGTTTTTTCAGATCCGGCGGCCCGCTAAAACCATCAAAGCAATCCGCGAAAAGGCGTTCCGCCGCAGCGTTGACCTCCCGTTCAAATCGTTCGTACCGCTCGAGAAACGCCTGCCCTTGATCGGTCATCTGCGAAGAACCGCCCCCGTTCCCCCCGGCCCGGCGGTGAACCAGCAAAAATCCCAGCTCCCGCTCTGCGGTATGCAGAATCCTCCATGCTTTGCTATAGGACATCCCCATCTCAGCCGCCGCGGCTTGCAGGGAGCCGGTGTGCTCGATCCCGCGCAGCAGGCGCGCTACCCCAGGGCCAAAAAAAATCTGATCCTGTTTCAATTTTACACGAATCTGATAGTCCAATCTGTAATCCCGCCTATGGAGCCTCTGTGGACTCTAAATTTCTTCCACTCTGCATCCAAACGGCGCGAGTGTGACCGATCCTGCCCTTGCTTCGTGGGCATTGTGGTTGATGTACATGCGGACCCGCTGCTCTGCGCCGCCTCTAACTACCACTTCTACACCATCGTCGGATTCCACCGTTTTGATCCGGTTGTCCATGATAATCTGGTCGATAATCCGCGCGGTGATAGCCTCATCCAAGCCGCAGCCCAGATAGTAAACGGTTCCGTCCGCCTGTTTTTTCCGGGTCACCGCGGCATATTCGGTATAGAAGGCATCCCCGTAACGATAAAGAACCTCGGCATCCTCGACGGCCAGCATGTCACGGAAAATTCCCCCACATCCTTGCTCCCCTTCAAAGACGCCCTGTCCCACGATTGGGAATGCTTCCAGCTCCTGAAGGCTCTCGGTCTCGACCACCGACACCCCGGACAGCCCGGTATATCCCACTGGAACCGTCTTTTCAAAGAACAGGTTGTTGTCAGCATCCTTCACTGCGTTCCGATAGGTCAGGACCAGGGTGCCGCCCTTTTGGACAAAGGCTTTGATCTTAGCTTGAAATGCCGGCTTGGCTATGATCATCTGCGGCAGGACCACCACCCGGTATCCGGAAAGGTCCGCGGTTTCCGGCAGGACGTCCACCGGGATGTTCCGGTCATAAAACGGCTTATAGAGTTTCTGCATCTCGGATTGGCAGTCGAGCAGCAGGCTCTGCCGCTGGATACGGAATGCCGCCAGTGAGTCATAATCGTAGACGATCGCGACTTCGCTTTCGATCGGAGAGGAGAACGCCTTCTGATACTGCCGGGCTTCCGTAAACAGGCCCTGTACCTCGTAAAACTTCCTGCCCTTTACGTTATCCGCATCCAAAATCCCGTAGCAGAACTGTTCCGCACCCTTGGTTGCGCCGCGGTAGCGAAAGTAGAGCATCGATTCGCACCCGTGTGCGATCCCCTGCCAGGACCACATCTTCGCCTGATTGGGGCGGGGCAGAAATCCGGTTACGTCGTGCCCCTGCGCCCCCATGATCGCTTCGGTGATCCAGAAGTTCTGCTGCTTTAACCCACGGATATAATCAAGCGAAAATGCGATTTCATGTGGGGCAAGCGGCGTTTTCTGACCGCCCCACACCGGGTAATTGTTATAAGAAGCGAAATCGAGGTTTTCGGCTGCGCGGGAGTAATCCACATGCTTGTTCAGTCCGCCGCCAGGGATGTCATGGGTCACAAGGGCATCCGGCACAATCTCTTTGATGAGCTTCACCTGAAAATCGAAAAAAGCGGTGATGCTTCTGCTGCGGAACCGCTCCCAGTCCAGACGCAGGGCCGGGTTGTGGGCAGCAATCGTCTCGGCAGGCAGTGGGATTTCATCGAAGCTGTTGTATTCCTGCGACCAGAAGGTGGTCCCATAGGTCTCATTGAGTGCGTCGATACTGCCCTGGAATTTTTCCTCCAGATAGCGCTGGAACGCGCGATGGCACTGGGCACAATAGCAGATGTCGCTGCCCTCGTGCCCAATCTCATTGTCGATCTGCCACGCCACAATCTGGTCTTCCTCCTTGTAATGCTCCACCAGCGCGCGGATGATCTTTTCGGAATAAGCATACATAGCCGGACTGTTAAAACAATAGAGACGGCGTCCGCCGAAACTCCGTTTCTTCCCCCCTTCAGATTCGGAAAGAATCTCCGGATGCTTTTTGGCCAGCCATGCGGGGATGGTGGCAGTCGGGGTTCCCATCAGGATTTTCAGACCCCGTTCCTTCGCCTTTTCGATCACCCGGTCAAAAAAGCGGAAATCATAGCTGCCCTCGGTTTTCTCCATCAGATGCCAGGAAAATTCAGCGATCCGGATGATGTTGCAGCCCAACTCCACAATCCTGTCCAGATCCGTTTCCAGCAAACTGGGGTCCCACTGTTCGGGGTAATAGTCAACGCCTAACCACATATAACCCTGTCCCTTCTGACGCGCAAGCCGCGGCGCGTCCTGTCATTTTCTGTTTTTTCAGCGTATCTGCTGCTGTGCCATGTAAAACAGAGCCGGCATTGGCGGCTCTCTGCGGCCAAAACGCCGCAGACTTCAAAAAAATCCTTATGAAGCATTTCGATTATAGTATGCCTCCCCTTCTCTGTCAATTTCCAAACGCATATTTTTGGTGATTTGCACAAAAGAAAAAGTTTAAATTTTACTAGTATACTAGTAGACAAATTGTAAAAGATGTGTTAAAGTATTGTTAAGAAAACGGCTGGCCGATACACCGGCCGAAAATCTGAAAAACATTTATTTTAGGAGGACTCACAATGAAAAAACTGCTTTCCGGACTCCTCGCGGCAACTATGGCGTGCTCTCTCGCCGCATGCGGTGGCTCCAACAGCGCTCCCAGCGGCTCCAACAGCAGCGCTCCCGCTGCTGACGACGGCAAGGTGTATGAGCTGAAGCTCTCCACCACCCAGACCGACACCTCGATGATCTACGCCGGCCTGAAAGCCGCTGCGGACAAGGTTGCCGAGGATACCAACGGCAAAGTCAAGGTTACCATCTATCCTTCGAGCCAGCTGGGCGCAGAGGAGGACATGATTGACCAGGCGCTTCAGGGCATGGGCATCGCGGTGCTCACCGACGCCGGCCGTCTTTCGAGCTATGTCAACGACATCGGCATCCTGAACATGGCTTATTTTGTGGACAACTATGAGGATGGCTGCAAGGTTATGGAAACCGCTACCTTCAAGGGCTGGGATGAGGAGCTGGTAAAAGCCGGAATCCGCTCCCTCTGCTACAACTACTATGACGGCGCCCGCTCGTTCATGGGCCCGAAGGAGTACAAAACCCCTGCTGACCTGAACGGCGTCGTTGTCCGTACCCCGGGTGCAGACCCCTACTCCCGTTCGATCGAAGCGCTGGGCGCTACCCCGTACAACATCGCATGGTCCGAGGTTTACAACAGCATCCAGACCAAAGCGATCGACGCATGCGAGGTCCAGTACACCTCCGCGGTTTCGAGCAAGATCTTCGAGGTCTGCAACTATGTGAGCAAGACCGAGCACATCAACCTGTTCAACATCGTCATCTGCGGCGAAGCGTGGTTCAGCACCCTGCCTGCCGAGTATCAGCAGATCCTCAAGGACGACTTCTTCTCCTGCGCATATGACAGCGCCCAGGAAGTTATCGCAGCACAGGCCGACCTCGAGAAACAGCTGGTTGACAACGGCATGACGATCGTTGAAGTGGATCTCGACGCCTTCAAAGAGGCTGCCAAGAGCGCTTATGAGAAACTCGGATGGACCGACCTGCGTGAGCAGATGTACCAAGAGGCCGGCCTCTAATCAGCCGCCTGTCCTGAACGAATCAACACCTAACGCCTGATGTCGGGGGCATCGATGCAGACAGTTTTGCTTGGTCGATGCCCCCTCTTTTTCGAACTTTTACCTGATGGACTTAGAGTTTAGGATGTGAAATCATGAAAAAAATTTATGCGGCATTTTGCAAATTTGAAGAGCTGGTTGCTCTGCTGCTGCTCGCCGGCCTGACGGTACTGGTCTTTGTCTCTGCCCTGATGCGGTATATCAAAATGCCGCTCAACTGGGCGCAGGATGTCGCGCTGGTGGCATTCGCATGGATGATCTTCCTCGGCAGCGACATCGCGATCCGCGGCGCTGGTCTGATCGGTATCGACCTGTTGGTCAAACGGTTCCCCGCTGTTGTGCGCAAGGGGATGGACATCGTGTTTAAAGTGATTATCCTCGGCTTCCTCTGTGTGCTGGTCGTCAACGGCTATTCGATGACCGTCACCGGCTGGAGCCGCCAGATCACCGCGCTGCATATCAGCTACAGCTGGGTCACGATGGCGGTGCCGGTCGGCGCGCTGCTGATGATTATCTCCACCACCATCCGCCTGGTGGAGCGGATTAAAACACCTGCGGATCAAGAGATCAAGTATGATGCGGGAAAGGATGTGGCATAATGTTTATTGCAATCGGTATTTTCCTGGTGTTCCTGCTGCTCGGTATGCCTGTGGCCTTCTCGATCGGCCTGTCCGGATTCTCGTTTTTCCTGATCCGTGACCTCCCCATGACCGTTCTCGTTCAGAAATCCATCTCCACCTCCCAGAGTTTCACCATGCTCGCAATCCCCCTGTTCATCCTCGCAGGCAACCTGATGAACAGCTGCGGCATCACCAGCCGCCTGATGCGGTTTGCCAACGCCTGTACCGGCCATATGTACGGAAATATCGGCCAGGTTTCCTGCCTGCTCTCCACCCTGATGGGCGGCGTTTCGGGTTCCGCTGTGGCGGACGCTTCGATGGAATGCCGCGTCCTCGGCCCGGAGATGCTCCGTCTCGGCTATGCCCGCGGCTGGTCCGCCGCAATCAACGGCCTCTCCGGCCTGATCGTGGCAACCATCCCGCCCAGTATGGGGCTTATCATCTACGGTACGGTCGGCGAGGTGTCGATCGGGCGATTGTTTATGGCGGGCTGGGTGCCGGGCATCCTGATGTGTGTGCTGCTGATGCTCGCCACCACATGGAGCGCCCGCAAGTTTGGCTACAAGCCCGAGCATGACAAGCCCGCTCCGCCCAAGGAGATCCTCTCCGCTTTCATCTCGAGCATCTGGGCGATGATGTTCCCCATCCTGCTGATCCTGCTCATCCGTTTCGGCATCATGAGCCCCACCGAGTCGGGCGCGTTTGCCTGCGCCTATGCACTGTTCGTCGGCGTAGTGATCCACCGCGAGATGAACTGGAGCAAGCTGATCCAGACGCTGAAGGACAGCGTTAAGGATGTCACCGTTATCACCATCATCCTGGCGTTCTCGGGCGTGTTCGGCTACGGCGTCGTTTATGATGACATCACCGTTACGATTGCCAACACCCTGCTGGGCATCACCGATAACCCCACCCTGCTGCTGATCCTGGTCATCCTCTTCCTGCTGATCTGCGGCATGTTCATGGAGACAACCGTCATTGCCCTGATCCTGACCCCCATCCTGCTGCCGGTTATGCGCAGCGTCGGCGTCAACGAGATCGTATTCGGTATGATTATGATGACCGTTGTCACCTTCGGCGTCATGACTCCCCCGGTCGGCACCGCTCTCTATGCGGTTTCGGATATCATGGAATGCCCGATCGAGGATACCGTCCGCTACGGCTGGCCGTTCTATCTCGCGGTCGTTGGCGTTGTCCTGTTCATGGTGTTCTTCCCGCAGGCAGTCCTCTTCCTGCCCAATCTGGTCTACGGGGCTGCGTAACCTACCCATTGTTTCCCAGTTCTGAAAAATGCGTTGTTCCTGCCGCAGCCGTAAGATGCTGCGGCAGGAGCGGAAAGGCGAGTGATTGATATGAAAATGACATTCCGCTGGTATGGCTCCAATAGCGACAACATCACCCTGAGCCAGATTAAACAGATCCCCGGCATGAGCGGCCTGATGGGGGTACTCGATTACAAGGCGGCTGGAGAGGTCTGGACCGAAGAGGAGATCAAAACCTATATGGACGAGGTCCACGCCGCCGGCCTTGAGTGCGAGGTGATCGAATCGGTCAATGTCCACGAGGACATCAAGATGGGCCTGCCCACCCGTGACCAGTATATCGAAAACTACTGCATCACCATCCGCAACCTCGCCAAATATGGTGTGAAGGTGATCGTCTACAACTTCATGCCGGTGTTCGACTGGCTGCGCACCGACCTTGCCCGGGAAATCCCGGAGGATGGCTCGAACAGCCTCTACTTCGACGAGGCGGAGCTGGGGGATATGGGCCCGGCCGACCTCGTACGCAACACGATTGAGAACTGCAACGGGTTCACCCTGCCCGGCTGGGAGCCTGCCCGGCTGGCCGAGCTGGAAACCACCCTTGAGCGGTACAAATCAATCACGCCCGACGATCTGCGCGCCAACTACAAATATTTCCTGGATGGCATCATCCCCACCTGTGAGGAATGCGGCGTTGTGATGGCCTGCCACCCGGACGATCCCGCATGGCCGATCTTTGGCCTGCCCCGCATCGCCCACAGTCAGTCCGACTTCGACAAGATCGTCCAGCTGCATGACTCCCCGAGCAATGCCCTCTGCCTCTGCACCGGCTCGCTCGGCTCCAACCCGGACAACGACATCCCGGCAGCCATCCGCCATTTCGGTGAGATGGGGCGCATCGGCTGTCTGCATGTCCGCAACGTGAAATACCTCGGCACCCACAAGTTCCGTGAGGCCGCACACCTCTCGTCCACCGGTGACCTGGACCTGTTCGAGATCATGAAGGCTGTTTATGACACCTGCCCCGATACCTACATCCGGCCCGACCACGGCCGCATGATCTGGGGAGAGGTCGGACGTCCGGGATATGGCCTGTATGACCGCGCGCTGGGCGCCACCTATATCAATGGCCTCTGGGAAGCCATTGGGAAACTGTCCAAATAAGGGGGAAACCGGATTATGAAACTCTGCTATGAAGGTCTGAAGGACCGCGCCGCATGGGAGGCTGCCGGCGTAGCGCTTCCCCAGTTTGACTGGAAGGAGATGTGCGCCGCAACCGCTGCCGAACCCACCTGGGTACACTTTGGTGCGGGCAACATCTTCCGCGGATTTATCGCCCTGCTTCAGCAGTCCCTGCTGGAACAGGGGCTGGTAAAAGGCGGTATCGTGGCTGCTGACACCTTTGATTATGACATCATCGAAAAGATTTACACCCCGTTCGACCACATGACCCTGATGGTCAGCCTGTTGCCGGACGGTTCGATGGAAAAAGAGGTGGTCGCCTCGATCGCAGAGGGCCTGCGCGCCGGGAACGCCTTCCCGGAGGACATGGACGCACTGAAGCGTATCTTCCGGAACCCCTCCCTTCAGATGGCCAGCTTCACCATCACCGAAAAGGGGTATGCCCTGAAAAACATCCAGGGTGACTTCTTCCCGTTCGTGGAAGCCGACTTCAAAAACGGCCCGTCAAACTGTTCCCACGCCATGAGCATGGTGGCCTCGCTGCTGCTCGAACGGTTTAACGCCTGTGCTGCACCGGTCGCGATGGTCAGCATGGACAACTGCTCCCACAATGGTGAAAAGCTACGTTCCAGCGTCATGACGGTTGTGGAAAAATGGTTGGAAAACGGGTTTGTCTCCCAGGAGTTTGTTGCCTGGGTGCAGGATGAAACAAAGGTCTCGTTCCCATGGTCGATGATCGACAAGATCACCCCCCGTCCCGCTAAGGTGGTGGAGGAATCCCTCGCCGCGGCAGGGATCGAAAACATGGCTCCTATCGTCACCAGCAAGAACACCTTTATTGCCCCGTTTGTCAACGCCGAGCAGCCCCAGTATCTGGTGGTGGAGGACCGTTTCCCCAACGGGCGTCCGCCGCTCGAAAAAGCGGGGGTCTATATGACCGACCGGGATACCGTCAACAATACCGAAAAGATGAAGGTCACCACCTGCCTCAACCCACTGCATACTGCGCTAGCGGTCTATGGATGTCTGCTTGGCTACGACTCAATCGCCGCCGAGATGAAGGACCCTGAGCTGAAAGCGCTGGTTGAGCGGATCGGCTACGACGAGGGGATCCCCGTTGTGGTGGACCCGAAGATTCTCAGCCCCATGGACTTTATCCATGAGGTGATCGACCAGCGGCTGCCCAACCCGTTCATCCCGGATATGCCGCAGCGGATCGCCACCGATACCAGCCAGAAGGTTGCCATCCGGTTCGGCGAGACGATCAAGAGCTATCTTGCCCGCCCCGACCTGAATGCAGCCGATCTGACCTATATCCCGCTGGCGATCGCCGGATGGCTCCGGTATCTGCTGGCAGTGGATGACAAGGGCAATCCGATGGAATGCAGCAGCGACCCCATGCTGGAAACCCTCCAGCAGCAGCTTTCCGGCGCAACATTGGGCAATCCGGACAGTCTGGACGGCAAACTGCCTGCTATCCTTTCCAACACCGCCCTGTTTGCTGCCGATCTGAATGAGGCCGGGCTTGGCGGAAAGATCGAAACCATGTTGCGGGAACTGATGGCTGGCCCAGGTGCAGTGCGGGATACCCTGAAAAAATATTTAAGAAACTAGCATACTAGTTCTTGACGCAGTGTTCTGAATCCTGTATGCTTATAGTCAGAGCACTTCAAAACAAGCATTTGTTTTGAAGTGCGGGCAAAAGCCCGCCAGCATGCTCTGTATGCTGGATACTATGTAACCTGAAGCAAGGCTGCTGCGGCCTCCTGCGGCGAGGTCTCCGCAGCCCCGAATAAAGATTCTTCTGATTCTTTTCGGGCGTTTCGATTATAAGAACCCGTATTCACAACCATTCGACACCGTCTGAGCGGGCCTTTTGCCGGCCTGCTGCGTTGAAAAACCTTGCAATACACAAAGTATTGTCCGCGTTTTTTCGCCTTGCAGGGCAGCAAAATCCCTCGCTTATCCGGCATCCCCTGATGATGAATACAGGTTTTAAAATGCAGGAGGTGACCACAATGCATTTATTAGAGCGTTTGCCCAGAGAGACCGGACGCGATTACGCGCTGCGCACCATCAAGGAAAACATCATCTCTCTCGATCTGGCCCCTGGGAGCCTGGTAAGCGAAAACGAGCTTTCTGCCGAGATGGGCCTGTCCCGTACCCCGGTGCGGGAATCCCTGATCGAGCTGGCAAAGGTCAAAATCGTCGAGATTATCCCCCAGAAAGGAAGCGTTGTTTCACGCATCGACTACGATCTGGTGGAGGAGTCCCGCTTCATGCGCCATGTGCTGGAATGCGCTGTGGTTGAGCTTGACTGTGAACTGGCTGGTCCGGATGAGCTGAACCGCTTGGAGGAAAACGTGAAGCTCCAGAACTTCTATCTCGAGCATGGTTCCGCAGAGTCGTTGATGGAGATGGACAACCAGTTCCATTCGATCCTGTTCGAGATCGCACAGAAAAAACAGGTCTACTCGCTGATCCAGAACATCTCGATCCATTTTGACCGGGTGCGCAGAATGGCTCTGGAAAGCAACAAGGACCTCAAGATCGTGGAGGATCATGCCCAGATTCTGAATGCGATCCGCAGCAACGATCCCCAGCAGGCGCGGTATCTGACCCAGATTCACCTCAGCCGGTATAAGTTCGATGCCGCCGCCATCCGGGAGCGGTATCCACAGTACTTTTAACCACTGACACGCAGTCCCCAACGCTCTGACAGGGCTTTGGGGACCGTTTTTTTGCAAAAAATTTATTGGTAAAATCAGATTATCATCTCTTTAGAAATTCTTATATGTCGGAATAGCACGTACTTCCGGGCTTTTCCGGCATTTTAGATATGGGGAGAAGTTCACATATACCCTCATAAACCTTTAGGTTTTCCCTCTGGTCGGTAGTAAAAAAGTAGTAAATGGTCTGCGTCTATGCTGCAATCAGCCTTTCCATTTCAGCTTTTGCGGAAGCGAATGTTGCATGTGCGTAATAGTTCAGCGTCATGGTAATGTTGGAATATCCCATGAAAAGGGAAGCGGCGTGGCCAAAGTCACGCCGCCCCTTGAAAACACAAGGTTTTCAGAGTTTTCAAAAATACTGTTTTACGACCACCGACCATAGATGCAAGGTCTTATTTTTCTATGGCGTAGGCTGAGTGTTATTGCCCTGCACAGGATAAATCACATTGCCCTACGACATAGTACCCTTGACCTTGTTTTTCTATTATAGCTAGAGAGTTTTTGGCTTTGCTCCTATTTCGTTTGATAGATAAAATTCAGAATCATGTATTTATATTGCTATTTTAGGCAAAGTGTGGTACAATCGCTTTATCACATTTTAATGTTGCTTGGATGGTGATAGAGATGGTGGTCAGCTACAAAAAACTCTGGAAGCTATTGATCGACTTGGATATGAAAAAGAAGGATTTGCAGCAGGCCGCTGGGGTAAGTCCTGCGCTGATTGCCAAACTGGGCCGGAATGAAAATGTTTCAACTGAATCTCTTGTCAAGATATGTACTGCGCTGCATTGTGATATAGGCGACATTATGGAAATCATTCCGGCCAAAGGAGGCGAGTTGGGTGATTCACAATGAAAATTCCCGTGTAAAGATTCCCGCATTGGTGCATCTGACTCGTTTGAAGTATGACTATCTTTCGTTAAAGCAGTATAACGGTGGAATTTGTTCTGAAACAAACATTTTCAGATCACTGTTTTGGGCCGGGATAAACCGAATCAATGGATGTAATCTGTTGGAACAGGATATTGACCGGCTCCTTGAGGAGCTTACCATCAAGCTGTCCAACGACGATTTGGGACGGGCATTTTATAAAATTCTCCTGGACGGCATCAACGGCCTGCGCATTATCGACTTGGAGGATGAAAGCCGAAACACATACCATACTGTCACTGAATTGACCTATCGAAACAGCGAGGACGAGTTTCGGCCCGACATCACATTGCTGATTAACGGACTGCCTCTCGCTTTTGTTGAAGTCAAAAAGCCAAATAACAGGGATGGTATCATTGCGGAGCACAACCGTATCAACACCCGTTTTTCTAAAGAAGCGTTCCGGAGATTCGTGAATATCACACAGTTGATGGTGTTTTCCAACAATATGGAGTATGATGACTCAGACCCAGAGCCAATCGAAGGGGCTTTCTATGCTTCCAGCAGTTATCAAAAACTTTTCTTCAATCGTTTCCGTGAGGAGGAACCACAGTTACACGCTGCCATCCAAGAAATTGATGGACAAAAGGAAGATTTCATCCTATCTGATAACAATCTGGTTTCCATTAAAGGGACAAGCGAGTATTGCACCAATCTGAACGGACTGACACCGACGAACCGAATCCTGACATCGCTTTTTTCTCACAATCGGTTTTTGAAGCTGCTCAAGTATGGCTTTGCTTATGTGGAGCGTACCAATAAGGATGGTATCAAGACGCTGGAAAAACACGTCATGCGGTATCCACAGTTTTTCGCAACGATGGCGATTGAGAAGAAATTAGATTCCGGCGTCAAGCACGGTATCATTTGGCATACCCAGGGCAGCGGCAAAACCGCCCTGGCCTTTCACAATGTACGTTACCTTCGGGATTATTACCAGAAACAAGGAAGGGTTGCAAAGTTCTACTTCATTGTAGATCGTTTGGACTTGCTGACACAGGCCGGAGAGGAATTTGCCGCCCGTGGCCTCCATGTGGAGAAAGTAAATTCCAAAGATGACTTCATCAAAAATATTCGCACCATCGGTACAGCCAACAATACTGGCGAGGATACGATCACAGTCGTAAATATTCACAAGTTCTCAACAGAGTCTATCGTTCGCAAAGCAGATTACGATGTAAATGTGCAGCGTATCTATTTCCTTGATGAAGCGCATCGCAGCTATAATCCTAAAGGCTCCTTCCTCGCTAACCTGATGGCCTCAGATCGTGAAGCGGTTATGATCGCACTTACTGGGACACCCCTGATTGGCGAGGGCTACAACACAAAAGATGTTTTTGGCGAGTACATCCACAAATATTATTACAATAGGTCTATTGCTGACGGGTATACCTTGAAGCTCATCCGGGAGGGAATCAAGACCGAGTATAGAGTAAAGCTACAGTCGATTCTGGAAGAGCTGAAAATGCAGGAGGGCTCCTTCAAAAAGAGAGACATCTATGCGCATCCGAAATATGTGGCTACACTGGTAGACTATATTGTAGATGATTTCAAGCACAGTCGGATTGCATTAGGGGATTCCTCGATTGGTGGCATGATTGTCTGTGATTCTTCCGACCAAGCCCGCACAGTAGAAGAAACATTGAAGGATTACCCGGAAATCAGTCATGTGCTGATCCTGCATGATGTGGACGATAAGGAAACACGCCGGGGATACCAAGAGGATTTTAAGAAGAGGAAAATGGATCTGCTGGTAGTCTTTAATATGCTGCTTACTGGCTTCGATGCCCCTCGTCTAAAGAAGCAGTATTTGGGACGGCTCATTAAGGAACATAACCTTCTGCAAACACTGACTCGTGTAAACCGTCCCTACAAATTCTTCCGCTACGGTTATGTCGTAGACTTTGCGGATATTCGCGCTGAGTTTGATAAGACCAACGAAGCATATTTTAGGGAGCTACAGGCAGAGCTTGGGGATGAATTTCAGCGTTATCGGGACATTTTCAAGTCCCAGGAGGAAATCGAGCAAGATATTCAGGCAATTCAGGACAAGCTGTTTATGTATGCCACGGACAATGCAGAGCTGTTTTCCCAGCAGATCACCGCATTGGATGATAAGCAAGAGCTGTTGGCTTTGCGTCAAGCCCTAGATACCTATAAAGAGTTGATAAATATCATTCAACTGTTCGGTTATGAGGAATTGGCTCAGAAATTCACGATGGAAAACCTCCACGCCCTGTGTACGGAGGTCAATAACCGCATTGCCATAGTCAATCTCAAACAGAATATGCGGGATGGAGAGGATGTTTCCGGCCTCTTGAACCTGGCCTTAGACCAAATCGAGTTCCATTTCCGCAAGGTTTCTGAGGGAGAACTGGTCATTGCCGACAAATTCCAAGATATTTTGGAAAAGACCCGCCAGGAACTGGAGCGCAGTCTCGACACCAAAGACCCGGAGTATATTTCCTTGCTGGAAGAACTCAAACGGATCTTCAAGAAGAAAAATATTGAAGAACTGACTGCGGACGAGATGAAGCAGAACATTCAGGAGTTGGAGCGCATCCGCAAAGCCGCTGCACAGCAGAATCTTCGGGATCAGATGCTTTGCGCCAAATATCAAAATGATGTCAAATATATGCGTACTCACAAACGTATCAAGGCCACTCCACCACCGATCGGAAGCGACCCTGTGATTTTCGATGTTCTCATGGGGATAAAGGTTGCTGTAGACCAGAAGGTGCTGAAAAATCAGCGCATGATGGATAACCACGCTTACTTTACCCGTGAAATCATGCCGGAGATCATTCAGAGTTGCCGCAATAGAGGAGTACAGCCAACCGCAAGTCAGGTCAAGTTCATGGAAGGTTGCATTTCCAGTGAATACTTCGCAGAAAGGACATGGACAGCATAATGCAAATCGAATCTATTACCATCCGAACCAAGAGGATGATCGACGATCTGAAAACCATCTGTGCCAACTTTGGCCTGGGTGGTTCTCCGGGAGAATACAAGATTATCACACAGGTATTCCTGTATAAGTATCTCAGAAGCTGTATTCATAAGCGTTTAAGCAAGGTATGGAAATGAGAAATTTTGACGATAGTCTCAGCAGATGA
>NZ_QZEG01000056.1:0-16614 GCF_009917605.1 Anaerotruncus sp. 1XD42-93
TAATCATTCATGTGCATATCCTCCTGCGTCAATATAGGCGTTGCTTACAGTTAAGATTATGCACCTCAACGGGCCGATCCGTATTCCACATTTTTGCGGTATTTTTTTGCGTCCTTTCCTCTAAGATAGACAGCCAGCCGCACAATCACTGCTCCGCATGATCCCACTAGCCAGTCCAGCGCCGCACCCGGCCACATACTCTGAAACGCCAGAGTAAATCCTTCGGAAAGCCCAAGCAGCTTTTGTGAGGCATCCGCTCCGGGGGCAAGGCGCACCGCCTCGCCCAGCTTCGCAAATACCAGAAGGAACAGAAGATAGGGCAGGTGAAGGATCACCTGCTTTTTGAGAGCATCGGTATCTATCTTCATCGTTCCGGCCCTCCATGCTCCTTGTTTTTCACCCGGTCACGGCCAAGTGCCTGCGCCAGCTCCTTGAACTTATGAAGCTGCGAAAGAAGCGATGGCCTGGTGCTGCGGGTAAGGTCCTTTCTCGTATATTCCTTAAAAGCCGCTGTCAGAGCATCCGCCTGGTTTGCCTTGAAATAGACCGTCCACTTCGGTGGATCAGTCCCCAGCTCTTTTTCAATATGGTAGCGGACCTGGTGTTTCCTGGCGTACCGCTCAAAAGAGCGGATTCTGCCGGACACTTCAATGGTATTGGCCCCTGGGTCTTTATAGGTCAGCCGTTTCATGCTGTTCCTGCCGACTTTCGGGGTGGTGCGTTCCTGCTCCATTTTCCTGAGAACAGCGGCAATCGCAGAACGCAGCACCCGCCCAGACAGCTTTGCTGCCTGGATGGAGACCGATACGGTTCGCTGTTCCAAATCTTCCTGCATAAGCATCCTCCTTCCTGATAGAATCTGTAATTATAAATAGGAAATAACTGTTTAACGGGCGTCCCCGATCACCTGCTGGCGCGGGGCGTGCTCAAAGGCTTTTGCCGCCTGGTCCACCTGAATTTTCGCATGTTTCAGAAGCGTCTTGATGATGGTCGCCGGGTGCTCCTGTTCCTCCAGGTGTTCCACCATATCCTTACAGCCCTCCGGGAGATATTCAGCCATATCTTTACAGACATCGGCCAGGTCGCCCATGAAGTCCCAGCAGCTATCCGTGAGCTCACCGTTTTTGTAAAGCTCAAATCCGTAGCACTCGCCGCGCAGGTAGGAATCATAAGCCGCTACTTCGCTGCGCATCAGATCCTCCGCCTTTTTCCGAATAGCACCGGTCATTTTTTCGCCTCCGAACTCTTTCAGGACGTCCTCTTTGGAAACATAAATCCATCCCACCTGCCCGCTGTCCCAGGGATCATTGAAACTTGTGGTCTGCATGGCAAGGCCGCTGTGATCCATGAGATAAAGGGGCAGTGTAATGTATTTTTCGGAGATCACCTTCAGCATGGCGTCATCAACCGCCCGTTCCTCCGTCTTTGGTCCGTGCCGGAACCGGCTGCTCACAATGTTCACCATATGTTCATAGCGTTTCAGACCCGCTTCATCATGCCCCACGGTATCTAAATACATTTCCCGCAAGAAATCGTCTTTATCCATGTAATTGTGGCTGTCACCCAGCACATAGCGGGGATGGAAGCAGGCCATTGTCCCGAAATGTTCGTCCACTTCACGGGGAGAGATTAAAATATCGTCCGGCTGCACCATCAGCGCATAGGGCCCTTCTACTGCCATCAGCATAGGCTATCAGCTCCTTTCCGGCCCTCTGGCCTTTTTATCCGGCGCTTTCGGCTCTGCCTGTGCCGCCTGTTTCCTCGCACTGTCAAGCTGTTCCCGCACGGAGACATCCCGCTTTGCCTCCGGGGTTCCTGCGCCGAAAAAATCCGGCAGCTCCTTGAAGCCGATGCTGTCCACGTAATATGCGGTATCAGTGCCTTTTTCATGCAGGACTACCACATCGGAAACGGAAAGGGAGTGACCCTTGAAATCTTCCGGGTGGTCGATATTAAAACGCCTGTAAATATCCTCCAGTGTTTCGCCCGGTTCCCGCTGCATTGCATAGACCATCTGGTAATGATCCCGATCCACGGAAAGCCCTTTGCCCTGTACCCAATCCAGTGACATAAAACGGAGGTTATCTGTATTGTCCGATAAGTCAAGCTGGTAAATGGAACAAGTGCTGATCCCATACTCTTTTTCATAGGAAGAAATACGCTCCAGAAGCGGCGCTGTTTCTCCCTCCATGTGTTCCTCACGCTCAAATGCCGCCAGCCTCATGCGAATTTTCCCGGTATCTCCTGAAAGCAGCCCGTCCGCCATGCGTTCCTTTTCCGCATGGGAATCCGGGTACAGGTCTGCATAGGCCCCGCTGTTCTGCCTGAAAAATTCATCCAGGTCGAAGGCCAGGTCCATAGATTCGTCAAGCCTTATATCGTCCCCGTCCGGTTCCTCCATGACAGGGGCCGGCTGCTGTTTTTCCTCCGGCGGGAGGGGCTGCTTCACCGCAACGATCTCACCAGCCAGCCGGAAGAACTTCTCCGGGTATTTGAACTGTTCCTTAAACTGCTCCATAAAGTAATCGGGAAGGTCGGCAAAACTTTCCTCGCCGAGGCCGGCTATGAAAAAGGTGCCGGCCATGATCTCGATCATCTCGCCGTCCTGGTTGTAGATTGCCCGGTTTAAGGGCAGCCCGTTTATTTCCCCTTCATCATTGCAGACAATCGCGACAGGCTCCGCATAAGGGTAGTAGCCCTCTATGCCTCCCCCGACTGCCTCCTGCATGGATGCAAGGCTCCCGTCAAGCTCGGCCTCATAAGGCGCTTTCCCAGGCTCTATCATCAACACTTTCAAATCTGCATGTCCTCCTTCTTTTTATTTGCCGCACCAGGGGCAACAGGTATTTTCTCCTGCGTTTTGGCCGCAGACAGCTTTCCCAGCACAGAAGGTTTCTCCGGCTTTTCAGGCATAGAAATACCGCCCTCCGAAACTTCGGCGGCGGTGCGGTCTGTTTTTACTGGTTCCTGGCCTTCCACTGTATAGCCCGGCAGGAGCGCTCCATACACGGTAAAATGGCGCTCATACTGTTTGGGTATCTGCGGGGAAATTTCCGTAAATAAATGGGAATAGGCTTTTTTCCGTCCTTCCAGGTACTTTTCTGCAGCGGCTCTGACCGTATAGCGTTTCTGGTTCTGCCCGGCAATCTTTTCGCCATAACCCTGCTTCGGGGAGTTCACATAGACATCCCAGGTCACATACCAGGCAACCGGTACGCTCTGTTTGGTTTCCCGGTCATATTTGGTATCTTCCCAAATGCCGCAGGTCATACGATAGACACGGTTACTGATTTCCTCTTCATTCCGCCAGTTGCCGGTTTTGCGCCATTCATTTGCGGTATGCACCACCTCCGGGGTCCGCAGATATTCCAATGCACGGTTAATCATCTGCGTGGCGGCTGCCTGCTGTTCCCATTGCTTTGCCGCAGCGACCACAATCTCATAGGCTTTCTGTTCACCGTCGATACTTCCCTGGTGCATGGATTCCAGATTTTCGGCGCCCATTGTAATCAGGGAAGAAATATCCACATCCTCACAAAAAACACTGTGCTCGATTTTCAGCTCTGCACCTGGTTCCAAATGATCGCCGTACCGGTAAGCGCGGTAATCTTTATTTTCTTCCAAACTCTTTCACACCTCCTTAAATCTCCGGCGCATGGCTCTTTTTCGGGGCCGCCTGTGCCGGGATCGTTTTTTCTGCCGGCTTCGCCGCTGCAAGCTGCGCCATGACCGAAGGCCTCTCTGACGTAAATATGGAAATCTGTTCATTCTCCACCAACGGCTGCGCCGGAAGGGGCAGCGTCACATCCGAATGGGTAAGTATCTGCTCCCGTTTCAGGTCTGCCACGATCTCGTCAAACACCGCGTTGATGGCTCTGCGTTCCTCACCTTCCGGATAGGCTTTCAGAACCTCCATTTTTCCGTCTTTATCGGAAACGAAGGTAACAGCACAATCCGCATGGCCTGCCAGATAATCCGATTGATAGGGCAGCTTATCCTTGATGTAACAGGCGAAGGCCCTGGCGGTCATTTCCACGTTACTGTCCCAATAGCCGCCGTCCTTTTCACATTCCTTACCCATGCGCATGGAATTCCGGTAAAAATCAGTTTCCACCCGTCCGATCTGCGGCGCCTCCTGTGCCTGCATCCCGGACAGCATGTGCTCGAATATTTCCAGCCGTTCCCGCTCACTTTTCGGGATCACCCGCCCGGTGACAGACTTCTTAAAGGCACTGATCTGTTCCACGGAGCCGGCCTCGCCGGACAAGAACGCCTCCCTGAGAACCGCGTAGGTTTCCATCTGTTCCTCATTGCCATGCCGTTTCAGGGAACCGAGCACCGCCGAATCCAGCCAGCCTGCTGCATTCTTCCGGGTGCGCTCTGTCTGTGCTTCGGTTCGGGCCGCCGCCTGCTCCGGTGTCTCCGGCTTATATTTCATGGTATCGATCAGCTTTTGGAACGGCGCATAAAGGCGGGGCTGTTCCGAGAGCATCCCTTTTGCCCCCATTTTCGTACCCAGGTAATCGTCCAATCCGTGCCACCATTCATGGGCTAAGGAGCCGGCCCCGTGCATCTTCGTGAGATTGATAACCTTGCGCAGCGGTTCATAATGGGCCGCCGCATTCCCGCTGCCCCTGGCGCCGAAAGCGATGGCAAGCGTTCCCTGATAGGCAATATCCCTGTCGCTGACCTGCAGGGCAGCCGCCAAATCTTTGAGCGCATCAAACCCCATGTTGAGGGAAGCCTGCCGGTCATTCTGGTTCATCCAGTTCCCGAACTCTCCGCCGCGGAATCCGAAGGTATCAAGGTAATGCTGCCCGGTAATCTCTGCGCCGTTTCTGTAATCCGGCCCGGTCCGCCGCACAGCGATAAGCTGGGGAGGCACAAACCGCGTCTTTCCGCTCTTGCTGCGGCCTTTCGCCAGCTCCTGCACCCATTTCAGGGCGGCCTCCCGCGTTTCAAAATTTGTCTGTAAGATGGAATAACCCTTCGTCACATAATAGGTATCAGGTTTCCAGTCATTATTTTTGGAATAGGTATTCTTCCCGTCGTTGAAATGGATTGCATAGCCCTTCGGCACCTTCTGGTCTTTGGAAACGCCAAACTGTTCCTTCTGTGCTTTCTGTGTGAAATTCCGCTCAAAATATCCTGCCGAGCGGATCATCAGGGCATTGGACAGCTTGTTTGTAATGGCCGGGTTTTCACGGCCCTTCTCCGTTGCCTGGTAATGGGTGCCGCTGCCCCAGCCCTGCACCTGTTCCAGATACCCGTTTTTCACAAAGAAACGGTCATAGACCTGCATGGCATCCTCCACGGTGCGAACCTCCGAAACCACACTCTGCAGCTCCCGTACTGTCTGGATATATTCTTTCTGCCTTGCAAGGCGTTTCTCCGGCGTATCATCCCTGCGGTAATACTGCGGGGAGGCATTCAGCCCGTCCCGTGCCTTTTTAATAAAATAGACCACGCCAAGAGGAATCCCATCCTCCAGCATGGCCTCATAATCCGGTTTCTTCCAGATATTATCCTTTTTTACAAATTTCTCGGCTTCACGCTCATTCATGGCGTCCAGATCGTTCACATAGAGCCCACGGTCCTTCCATAAATCTTTTTTTGCACCGCCGATCTTTTCCCCGAAATCTTCATGCTGCATGTTATCCGCCAATCATTATCACCTCCAGTCTGTCATAAAAAATCACCGCTCCGTGGAAGGGCGGCGTTCCTGTGATTTATCATGCTGCGGGCGTATTCCCATGATCCGGTCCGTTTCCCTACGGACCAATCGGTCAAGTGCGCCCAAATCCTCCGGCGTAACGGCAAACTCCCGGTAATTCTCATACCAGAGCCCCGTGACTGCCGCAATCGGCGGTACCTTTTCCGGCCCTCCGGGAAAAAGGCGGTAGACCGGACCGCCGTCAAGGAGCATTTGCTTCGCCGTCCCAAGCGATATGCGGTACATATCCGTATCCGGGTTCTGCGCCGCCTCCATATACTCCACATTCAGCCGTTCCTCCAAATCCTGGGGCATATAGGAAAATGCCTGCTCCTTCCATTGGCTGAACCGGTTAGAATAGCGGTACTGCCATTCCGTCACCTGCTCCGGCGCATAGAGGTAGCGCCAGGTTTTCAGGGCGTCCTTTTCGCACAGCTCCATTGCCTCCCATTTTTCAATGCCTGCCTCCGCCTTCGTGCCGTCCCGGTATTCCATGCTGACGCCGTAAGGGTAGAGGGTATTCCTTTCTATGTCCTGCCGCAGCGTGTCAAGGTCCATCATCAGGACATCCCCATACGGGCGCCCGTCCTCCCTTCGTTCCGTGTGGAACAGGAAGGCCCTTGCGGCGGGGTATTCTGTCATGGCGGCCATCCGGTAAAGCTCTCCTGTGGGATAGTAGGCAGACAGGGCATCAGCAAGCCATATGTGGTTTTTTCCCATGATAGCGATAGAATCCGGCCCGGTGTTGGTTGCCAGTGAGCGCAGGTTGAATTCACTTTCTCGCAGGAAATCCCCGGCCAAGATATGGAGCTCATAGGCAAACATGCCTAAATCCGTATCGCGGACTAAGTGAATCTGCGGAAGCGCGTCCTCTTTCATTGTGGTTTGTGCCATTTATAAATTCCTCCCATCTGCTGGCGGCTGCCCTCCGGCAATCTTGCCGACGATCTCCGGCCCGGTCTCGTAAATCTGCATGAGCCGCTTGGCCGTTCCGCATGGCTGCGCTGCACCGCTGGTCCAGAGCCGGACTGTGGAAGGGGCAACGTTCATCAAAAGCGCAAAGCCTTTCTCGTTCATATCCAGTTTTTCCATCAGGGTCTTAACCATGTCAGGGCCATAGTCCGGGCACCGGGCAGCTTCGGCAATCATCTGTAAAGCGGTATTTTCTGTATTTGTCATGATAAATTCCTCCTGTTATTCTGGCCCCTCGCTGTTAAACCGGGGCAAAGCTGATTTTGTTGTGTTCCATCCTCCGGGCAAATTCCTGGACGGCATATTTCACTCCGTCAATCTCCGCATGGGTCTGGTCCAGGAACCGGCAGAGAGAAAAATGTGTATCGCCATTCCCATAGAAAAGGCAGAGTACACCGTTGTCTGGAAGTGAAAACAGTTCCTTTCCTGCGCTGTCCGTAAAGCAAATCTGCTGGTTTTGATTCATAAGCAAATCCCCCTTAAATAGAAACAGCCGCCTCTTTCTGGCGGCGTGGCTGCTGGCGTTCCTGTATCTGCTCCCTGATCCGCAGCAGCTTTTCGTTGTAGTCCTTCCCTGTGCGGGGCGGGTTGATCCCCACCCGGATATGCCTGAAACGCCGTTCCTCATGGAGCATTGCCTTGATTCTCCTGGCATTTTTAAGGCCGCCAAGGTCATTGTCCATGTAAAGATTAACGCGCCGTATTTCCGGGTGGCGTTTCAGAAATGCAATCAGCGCCACATGGGAAGTTCCGCCCAGCGATAGCCGGTAGCCATCCCATTTCCAGCCTTCTAACTCCTGCAGCGTGGCATGGGAGAGGGCGTCAATGGGCGCCTCAAACACCGCCACATGTCGGCTGCCCGGATTCCTCGGTGGATAGCAGAAGCTATATTCCTTGTCGCTGCCGTAGACATCTTTTCTGAGATTACCGGTAATGCTCCGCATACATGCAAACTTTGCTTTCCCCGCATCATCCTTTCCCACAAACACACAGACCGGCTCGCCATGATACCGTGCCTCATAGAACAGCCCTTCCCGGAAACACTGGCTGATCACATCAGGGCTGATCCCGCGCCGCTGCAAATAGGAAACGGCAGAGGTGGCGCACCGTCTGGCCCAGGGGAGAGAAAAAGGTTTCTTCTCCGGTTCCTTATGCACGCGTTCTGTTGCTGCTGCACTCCGATAAGCCGGCGTTTGCTGGATTTCCCCGCCTACCAGCGTATGGACCGCATCCACCAGCCCATAGCCCCGAATCTGGATCAGGTAATCCAGGGCGTTGATACTCCGGCCCCGGCTGTTCCAGTACCAGTACCTTTTCCCGGTCACATAGACCAGGCTGTCATGTTCCTTGTGCCGGTAATTGGGGCCGTCCCGTTTCAGCACCCCAGGCTCATGGAACTGCAGGTATGCGAAAAGGTCCGCCTCCCGCGCCGCCTGAATCTGTTCTTTGGTTACGCCGGGCATCGCGCCGGCACAGTATTTCTTTTCATCGTGCTTTGCCTCCTTTCCGTGATGAAAAAGACGCCCGGAGGCGCCTAACAGCCGTACAGGTCATGGTTGACCTCGGCACGGTAATAACTGTCCATTGTTGCCGGGGCATTATACAGCGCCGCCAGCAGGTATGCCTTGATATTCCCGACTTTTGTAGTATTCTTGTCAATACAGTCAAAGACATACTCCAAGTGGCCGGAATTGATCTTCAGGAAACGGCCCTTTACCACTTCCCTGGGAAAATCATCCCCGGCAATACGGATATATGGCCGTTTGGATAAGACCACTTCAAGCATAAGCTCCACAGTCTCGTCTAAGCGCTCCTTCCCATACCGGGAGACCATACAGTCATACTCGATATTTTCCTTCAGGATTTCACGATAAGCGTCTATCAATCCAATCCGATCCATCCCATCCGGGCGGCCCGCCGCCTCCGGCTCTGCCGGATAGATTGATTGATGGGTCCTTGATATATCCGTTTTTGATTTTTTAGTTCTTTGTGGATTAGTATTTAATTGTGCGGGATTTTCCTGTCCAGGTTCTGCCTGTCCAGGTTCTGCCTGTTCAGGTTTTGCCTGTCCTGGATTTACCTGTCTTGGATTTTCCCGTTTAGGTGAATCTTCCTGTTTTTCAGCGTTTACAGGCTTTTCATGGATCGTATATTCAATATCTCCGAGCTGCCCGTTCTCATAGCGGAGGCGCTGCCTGGTGAGATACCCGTGCCGCTCCAGTTCTTTCAGGGCGGTGGTGATCGAATCCACACCGTCCTTACAGATATGGGCGAGCCCCTTTGTGGTATAGTCCCAATCTTCCGGCAGCGACAGCATGAGGGAGAGAAGCCCCTTTGCCTTTAAGGACAGTTCCGTATTGCGCAGATGGTGGTTGCACATGATCGTGAAGTCCTTCGTTTTTTCTACCCGGAATACAGCCATTTCACAGCCTCCTTTCTTCGGTTATTTCCATTACAAGGTGCGATCCCTGCGGTCATAGTGGAGGTGCCCGCCTGAGACCTTCGCATGGTTTTTCAGTTTGACTTCGCCCCGTTCCTGGCTGTCTAAGAATTTCTGATAGCCGGCATCCGTAAGGAACAGGCGCATCTTATCGCCTTTGTCACCCACCGGGGAATCATAAGACAGCACATCAAAGACGATCATGTGGCGTACCTCCGGGTCGAAGCGTTCCAGCGCCATGATGTCGTGCCCCTTCAATTTCTCCGCGCCGGATTGCTGCCTGGCCTCGGCAATCTTTTCCCCAATCGTCCGGGGCTGGTAGGGCAGACGGTAATTCTTCTGAATATCCCGCACAATGTCCATGCACTCGGCATCCGTCAGGACGCGCAGCTTTGCCATCAGATTCTCCGCTGCCTTCCGTTGTTCGGGATTCTTTGTGTACCGGGCGGTCATGTAAAGCTCGTTCAGGACTTTGGATTGATAGTCACCCTCAACCTGAAAAAGCAGCCGTTTTTCCATTTCATTTAATTCCATGTGAATCTCCTTTCTTCTGAAAATGGGTATGAAAAAAGGGCGTCCACCTGCAAAAGTGAAACGCCCACGGCAATCAGCGATCCGGCAATATACCGGACCGCTGGCACTATTAAATTTTGTCGTTAATGAAACAGCCTCCTTTATTTGATAATTTTCTCGTCATATTTCAACTTGGAAAAGGAATTGAATAAATGACGGCAAACGCTCAAACCCCTTGAAAATAAAGGCTTTTTCCGTTTGTCGTTATTATACCGTAACGGCATTCCCACGCCAGTATTTTTCATTCATTTTAAAGGTGTTTTTCGTTACTTTCGCTACTTATTAGACCCAAATTTGAAATATTTTTATGATTTTTCTTTCAAATTAAGTTAAAATATTGCCAAATACTCTTTTGTCGTCAGCTTTATGTAAGCGAGTAAGCTTTTGCTAAAATCATGAAATCGTTTTTCTCCAAGTTTAGCATTTTGTAACATACAAAAGAGGGTTATACAATCGTCAATTTGTACAACCCTCCGTCCTTTACCTTTTGTTGTTGCCGATATTGCCAGACATTTCAACCTCAATTTCATTATTTTCAATAGCCAATTCAATCTCTGTTCTTATTGGTTCGTAAATAGGAATATCTTGATTAATTGCCTCAAAACTAACCGCAAGAGTATATTTTGCTTTAAATAGACCACCCCAACCCTTGTGCCCTATAACCGCAATACAAAAAGCATCACTCAATTGATTGGATTTTATTATACACCAATCCTTTTGCAAGGTACCATTTTTACGGGAATATTTATCAGCCATCCCACGATTCGTAGCTTCTCCAATTACCCAATTGAAATCTCCATCATCTTCAATGACCGAACCAGTTTCAAAAATGCGCCGTGCAAATACTTCTGCTTTCTCTCCAATTCTGCTGCACTGCCAATTTAACCATGTCGATAAATAACCCTTTATATATCGGCGTGTACGTCTAGGATTTGCCGCATAAGAAAGTGTTACTTCAACTAAAATATCATAATCCTCACCGACTCTGGATAGTTCTTCTGGTATCGGAATACGAAAAATATGTGCATCATCGTCCCCTAACTCTAAAAGGGATGGCGTTATCAAAGTTACTCGATAATCATCATTATGAGTGGCTCGATCAACATCTGGAATACCATATCCTATTTGGCGTAAGGTAGAAATGCATTCCTCTTTGCTAAGTTCACTGATTTGCTTAGGCCATCGTGCTGATTGTGCGATAAGAGCCCTATATAGCAATGCAGGAGAGTCGGGCAAAATTTTTTCAATTTGTGATGCAATATAAGTAACCTTTGGCACTGCAAAGGACGTACCAATATCATCAGATGAAAAAGCCGGACCTTCTGGTGATTTCCGAATTAATTCAGGACACACCTCTGGTGGTGTTGTAAGTTGTGGTGGAATGCTCCCTTTATTATACACATGTGTACCACCATATTCTACCACTTCTGGTTTTAAAACGTCCCAAATACCTGGCCCAGAACGAGAAAAGGAGGACGCTTCCATCTTCTTTCCTAATGCAATAAGATCATCAGTTTCAAAATCAGTTGCTGACACGGAACCAACCGTAAGTGCTTGTAAACTTTGGGCAGGATTAGATATTCTACATAATTCTCTATCCAAGTACATTGGATAAGGATAACCTGCTTGCCAATAAGCGGATATTATATCCGGTGAAATATTTCCTGCTGCTTGAATAAACAAAACATCATTTTCATAAGATTCGCTATCAATTGTAGCGGCCCAAGAAGTCATATGTTTCATTTCACAAGATTTATTGCTACCTATAGAATGATTAAATATTTTTGATGGAACAGTATTTTCATTATGATATTTTTGAACTGCCATTGATATTGTCTTAGGCGGATATACACTTTCAGGCATACTATTATTTTCATCTAAGACTCGCATATTGCGAATCCAACAAGGTAAATGGTAAGTGCCTTCTGTTGGAATTGCTTGAGGATATAAAACTGCACCAGCTACTCTTGTTCCATGTCCGCCTCCGCTGACTTCATCATTCGTACTTACATTTTCAGGAATAACACATATTGATTCATTATTAACAATGGCAGGAGCTAAGTATTTATGCGCTTCTTGTATTCCACTATCCAATACACATATAACAGGCGCGGATGTAGCAGGAGATTCAATATGCAGATTTTCTGTAAAATCCTCATAGTCAGCACAACTTTCTCCCATATTTATTTCTTCGCTTTCTGAAACTTCAAAAATGTATGCAAAATTCAAGACGAAATCATATAAGCATTTACCAGAGATTTTTAAACGTGCTGAAAAACTATCTGGCAAATTCGACACACCCTGAGAACCATCAGCAAGTTCTATAATTTCTCCATAATAATCAGTGATAAAATTTTCTAAAACTTCTTCGCGCTCCATTTTAAGTTCATCCCATGCCATATAAGCATCATTAAACTTTTTTATCCAGCGTTGTTCACGAATTGCATAGTGTTCATCAGTTTCATCTTCCTCACGGGCAGGACGTTTAGGAAGCTCAGTATTGCCACAACAACTAATGCCAACATCAATTGTATAAATATTATCTGGCAAAATGGTAGACCACTTTTCAAAAAGTTCTGGTGATAATACTCTTTTTAATCTATCGTTATCTTCGCAAAGAGCATAAATTTTAGCTGGTGAATTACATTTTGCCGTTATATTTGCAATAAAAGCATCAACTTTTTTATTTAGAATAGAGAAATCTACATCGTCGCTCGCAACAATAATAAAACCATCTTCTATTTCACATACAATTTCAAAACCTAAACCACGTAAAAAATCTATATTTGTAGATGGGTCAATTTCTAATAAGATAGGAACTCCCATTTCTATTTCGGGTAGTTCTCTGTCTATACGGTCTAAGCGACGTTCTTTCCAAAAACGAGATAATTCGGTTGAACGACGTTTCATGTAACCACCATGTACAATACGATTTTCCTTATTCTGCAATGTTTTATCCGAAGTAGGAGCTCTACCGCGTAATTTGGGTTTCCCAGAAAATAAAAGTGGTAGCGGAAGATGATCAAACATATTATTTTCAGCCATTCATAACCCTCCCTAGTATGCTCTAAAATTTAGAGCTTTCTTCAATTGCTTTAGTAAAATGATCTTTATCCACTTTTTTACATCCAGCTAAAACACCAATTTTAGCAGCTCGCTGTGCTGTTAAAACGATATTAGCAGCAGAATATCCTTCTAGTTGCTCTGAAATGCTCGTCAAATCTACTTTTGGAGAAACTGGTATGGCAGATAGTGTCATTTCCAATAATCGTTTTCGTTCTTCGCTACCCGGAATAGGCATTTCAATAACGTCGTCAAAACGCCGAAAAAGCGCTTCATCAAGCGATACTTTTAGATTTGTTGTAGCTAAAACCAAACCTGGGGCATCATATTCGTCAAGCAAAGTCAAAAGCATATTAACAATTCGTGGTACTTCTCCAACATCTTGTGTTGTGACGCGAGACTTTGCTATAAAATCACATTCATCAAGCAGCAAAACAACGGGTTCATTTTTGCAATACTCAAATATCATTCTTAAGTTTGAAGCCGATTCTCCAAAATATGATGAAAGCAATGAATCAAAACGAACTTTCAACAATGGCAATCCCAAATTCCAAGCAATTCTCTCTGCGCTTAATGTTTTTCCACATCCCGGCGGTCCATAAAGAAGAATTTTTTTCTTTGGTACAAGATTATATTTTTTTAGCCTTTCACGGGCAACATACTCTTGCTCAATTGATAATAACCTATCTTCAACATTTTCAGGTAAAACCATATGGTGTTTCAAGTGCTCTCTTGATATATAGGAAACCAATTGCGAATTTGTTCGTTTACTTTTGGGTAAAGAAGATAAACCGCTTTCTGTTTTCTTACTATCGAATAATGTGTATTTGGGTTTTTCAGTAACAGAGATTTTCTCTAAAGCATCTGCAAGTACATTATGTCCTAGTTTTCGTTCTTCTTGTATGATTGTATTGGCAATTTTCTTTAAAGATATTATGTCCTCTGTAAAGATAGCCTTAAATAATCTTTTAAATAACTCTGCTTTCATTATAAATACCTTCCTCCCAGCGGGTTTTCACTGATTTTCTATTTGGCAACTTATAAAAATCACTGATTATTACATACTCTATACTTTTGCTGCTTAGAAGAAGTTTTCTCAATGGGATGTAAATAGGTTCTTGATGAATTTACGTAATTTAGAAACAATGTACCTAATAGCAATCTGTCGCCGCGTGATATTCTGTTCCATTCATACCCCTTAAAAAGATCTTTTAGCAAAAAAACCTCATTATTATTTAAATTCAGTGTTTCACTTATGGCTTGTTCCAAAAGGTCATTTACAGTTTTCATTTTATCCTCCTTGTTGTCAACAACAGAATAAACAACATTGTTTATAGTATAGCAGATTTTCATCAATATTCAAGAGGCTAAATACATAAATCATCTGTATGTCCGTAAAAAGGACGCCCACCTATAAAAGTGAAACGCCCACGGCAATCAGCGGCCAGGCAATACACCGGACCGCTGGCGCTATTAAATTTTGTCGTTAATGAAACAGCCTCCTTTTTTTGATAATTTTCTCGTCAAATTTCAACTTGGAAAAGGAATTGAATAAATGACGGCAAACGCGTGGACTCCTTGAAAATAAAGGCTTTTTCCGTTTGTCGTTATTATATCGTAACGGCACACCTTCGCCACCAGACTGATGGAACAGAATGTTCCAATCCGCATCATCCAGAACCTGATGAGCCATGCCTCCATTGTCACCACAGAGAAATATTCCCATGTGCTGGACGATGAAAAGCGCAAAGCCATCAATCGAATGAGCGGTTTCCTGCCAGGAACAGAGGAACCAAAGAGGGACACGCCACAGTAGGGAAGATTTTTTCTGGCAAAAAAATAGGACTGCAACAAAACTGCAACAATCCAAATTACACTGAAAACCGCCCGGAATTTATTCACTTTTGCTGCACATCTTCCTAACGAGTGAAAAAATCCCAACTGCAACAAATTTGCGAGAGAAAAATGGCAAGAGAAAACCCGCAAAGCGGCTTGCCATGCGGGTTTTTGGTTGCGGGGAGAGGATTTGAACCTCTGACCTTCGGGTTATGAGCCCGACGAGCTACCGAACTGCTCCACCCCGCGGTATTTAATTTTTCATAGAATTTCTAGTACTTGATTAGTATAGCATATATAAATCCAAATTGCAAGCACTATTTTCAATTTTTTATCTAAAAAGTGTAAAAATAAATTTTAAAAAACTTTAGAGAGTAAAATGCAACATCAACTTCCGGACTCCTGTTGAAGAGATGAATTACAAAACATTTTATACTATCCCTTTCAGAATTGTGATCGCATCCTCTATGTACTGCGCAATTGTCTTCTCTTCCACTCCGACAATCGCGGCATGACTCCGGCTTGCTTGCACAGGAATCAACACTTTATATGCCCGGCTTTCTGAAACCGCCTGCGCCATCTTCGGAGTCAGCTCTCCCAACATCGAATTTGCCAGCACAATCCCGATTGGACCTATGATGACATCCTGTTCCCGGGCGTGGCTACAGCAATAAATCACTGCATTTTCTCCGGTTGCACCAGCAGTTGCACCAGCCTTGAGCATCGAAGCTGTTGCCATCGCGTTCGAACCGACAGCAACAATCTGCACCTGAGGCAATTCTACTCTTAGGCGCTCGATCAAGCTGCGTCCGATGCCTCCTCCCTGTCCATCAACCACATAAAGGCTCATCTCCAATCCCCCTTCAGACTGATTTCTCCCGAACGGATCGTTTGGATGGATCCATTTGGCAACCGAACCACCAAATGCGCATCACGATCGACATCGAGCGCGAATGCCTCCTGTGACTCCTTACCACGTATTAACTGGACCGATTTTCCAAGTACACAGGAGCGCAATTTATATTCTTCCAGATATTCCCGATTCTCGAGTTCAGCGCAGACCTGCCTAAATTCATTAAGAATCGCAGCAATCAAACGGTTACAGTTGATCTCTTCGCCACCCGCTGCTGCAAGTGAAGTCGCAATTTCCGAAAGCTCAGGAGGAAAACTGTCGGTCGATACGTTGACCCCAATTCCTACTACGAGATAATTGAGCTTTCCATCGGGTAAAAGCGCCGACTCTGCAAGAATCCCGCAAAGCTTTTTTCCATTAAGATAGAGATCATTCACCCATTTAATCTGCACCGAAATCCCGGTAACTTTCTCGATCGCCCTTGCGGTGGCGACTGCTGCTGCCGAGGTTACAAGTGTCGATTGCTCCAGTGAAAGGGATGGCCGCAGGATCACCGTCATGTAGATACCGGTGGCGCTGGGCGAATAAAAGCTCCTCCCCAGCCTTCCCTTCCCTGCAGTCTGCCGGAGGGCAACCACCGCGCTTCCATCTGGTGCACCTTTTTGTGCCCATTGCTTAGCTGCATTATTAGTTGAATCTATTTCCTCATAAACAATCAGTTCTCGATCTGCCGAGAGCCAGTTCCGAATCTGGTCCTCTGAAATCTGTTCCATTTTTATATCTTCCTCCGCAAACCCATTTCCTTATAGAGACGGAAGCATCATCCCGATTCTCTTGATGTCTTTCATTATATCATAAATTTGTTCAATCTTCAACACCGTAAACCCCAGAGCTTTTTAGGTCGTGTCCCTAAAGTAGAAAATATGATAAAATAGAGGATATGAAAAGACGGCATAGTGTAACAAATGAAGAAAGGGCAAGGATAGAGCCACTATTCCCAAAACAGGGGAAAATGGGCCGACCGAGAAAAGATGCTCGGGAACAGGTAGATGCGATGCTATGGATTTTCAAAACGGGAGCCCCATGGAGGGATCTTCCAGAATATTATGGTCCATGGAAAACTGTTTACAACAATTTCCTGCGTTGGCGGGACGCTGGAGTGTG
>NZ_QZEG01000057.1:0-16221 GCF_009917605.1 Anaerotruncus sp. 1XD42-93
ATGAGCGCAATGCCCTTGGAGCCGGCCTTGACCCAGCGGCGCATATCCTCATTCCACAGTTCCATGCTGGCACAGGCGGTAGCGTCCGGGCGCTGGGCGTAGATCATCAGCTGGTCATGGAAGGGGTATTTCTAAAGATGTTGTCAAGGGGAAATGTAAGATTGAGTTTTTACCTTTTACTTTTTTATTCCTTCAAAGGCAACCGCCGCCACTCATATAGAGGGGCGGCGGTTATAATCAGCATTATTTCAGCAGTACCTCCAAATCACTCTTCGGTGTTGTGATCGGCGCAATGTGATAATGCTCTACCAGATACTGTAACACATTGGACGACAGGAACGCCGGAAGTGTAGGCCCCAAGCGGATATTTTGGATTCCCAGGTGCAAAAGCGTCAGCAGGATACACACAGCCTTCTGCTCATACCAGGAGAGAACCATTGACAGAGGCAGATCGTTTACACCACATGCAAAAGCCTCTGCCAGGGCTACAGCCACCTGGATGGCACTGTATGCGTCATTGCATTGTCCCATATCCATCAGGCGGGGAAGTCCGGCAACGGTGCCAAGATCCAGGTCATTGAACCGGTACTTGCCACAGGCAAGAGTAAGTACGATACTGTCAGGAGGTGTCTGCTTTACAAACTCAGTATAGTAGCTGCGCCCTGGCTTTGCTCCATCGCAGCCGCCAACCAGGAAGAAATGTCTGACCGCTCCGCGCTTGACTGCTTCGACCACTTTGTCCGCATTGGACAAGACCGCGTGGCGTCCAAAGCCGGTTGTGACGGTTCTTCCGCCATTGATACCAGTAAACTGCATGGCTGTGGGGTAGCCGCCCAGTTCCAAGGCTTTTTGGATTACCGGCGAGAAGTCCTTTTCCGGCCCAATGTGGGCCAGCCCCGGATATGCGACGGCTTCCGTCGTAAACACCCGGTCCGCGTAGCTTGTTTTCGGCGGCATGAGACAGTTTGTTGTAAAAAGGACCGGAGCGGGGATAGAAGCAAATTCCTTTTGCTGATTCTGCCAAGCAGTGCCGAAATTCCCTTTGAGATGGGGGTACTTTTTTAGTTCCGGATAACCGTGAGCCGGGAGCATTTCACCGTGGGTATAAATGTTGATGCCCTTGTCCTTGGTCTGCTCCAAGAGTTGTTTCAAATCAAAGAGGTCATGACCGGAAATGATAATAAACGGCCCTTTCTCCACAGTCAAACTCACTTCTGTTGGAACGGGATTACCATAGGTTTCCGTATTAGCCTTATCCAGCAGCTCCATGCATTTCAGATTAACCGCTCCGACTTCCAGGACGATAGGGAGAAGTTCATCCATCCCCCAGTCCTCCATACCGACAGCAAAGAGGGCCTTATAAAAGAAGTGGTCTATTTCCGGGTCCGTATAGCCCAGGACAGCGGCGTGATACGCATAGGCGGCCATACCCCGGATGCCAAACAGAATCAGCGACTTCAGAGAGCGAATATCCTCCCCAGCAGTCCACAGATGCTCCATGTCATAGTCATCGTTCTTCCCGCAGGCTGAGGTACACTCATAGCAGAGAGGAACAATCTGCCGCTTTACCTCATCCACACGCCGGAGCAGAGCAGAAAGGGCCTCCTTGTCAAAATTCACATTCGTAATTGTCGCAAACAACCCTTCCCGCACAACCTGATTGGCGGCATGGCTAATCAGATGCTCATTTCCGTCTATAGTCCTTGCAAGGCCAATCAATTTCCCGGTAAGCTGATCCTGCATTTCAGCAATACCGGCCTGCTTACCACATACGCCAGAATTTCCAGTACAGCCTTTGCATCCCGCTGTCTGTTCACACTGGAAGCAAAACATTTTCTGTTCCATCACAGTTTCCACCTTGTAATTATTCTAAAATTTTTCCGTCCGTAGAAATAGTCACCACATTCCACGGAATAAACTTCCCGCTCTCCTGCAAGGCCTGTTTGACCGCGTTTTCGATTCCGCCGCAACAGGGAACTTCCATTCGTACTATGGTTACGCTCTTGATGTCATTTCCAGAAATGATTTGCGTCAGCTTTTCAGCATAGTCCCCCTCGTCCAGCTTGGGGCAGCCGATGAGCGTCACATGGCCGCGGATGAACACATCGTGGAAATTGCCATAGGCATAGGCGGTACAGTCTGCGGCAATGAGCAGCTTCGCACCGCTAAAGTATGGGGCGTTCACCGGCACCAGCTTAATCTGTACTGGCCATTGGGTCAGCTGGCTGGCGGCAGGCGTCTGTGCGGCAGGGGCAACGTAAGAATCTCGGTGAATCGTCTTTGCGTTTGTTCCGGGACAACCGCAAGGCAGAGGCGCGCTCTTCTGTTTAGCGGCCATCACAGCCGCATGGTCATAGGCGGGCGCTTCCCGCGTCTCAAAGCTGATCGCCTCCGTGGGGCAGGCGGGCAGGCAGTCACCCAGACCATCGCAGTAGTCCTCACGAGTGAGCCTCGCCTTACCGTCTACCATCTCAATAGCTCCCTCATGACAGGCAGCGGTACAGGCTCCGCATCCGTTACACTTTTCTTCATCAATATGAATTATTTTGCGAACCATAAAATTGTCCTTTCCGGTCAACTATATTTTTGAATCCCTGTTGACATCTTGGGATCAGTATAGTATGATTCACTTGTTTTGTATGTTGAAATTTCAACAGAGGGGACAAATCTATGGAAAAATATTTTGAAGTATTGTGCATGTGTCCGCTGTTTCGGGATATTGCGCATTGGGAACTGACCAAGGCTCTACATTGCCTCAACGCCAGGGTATTTTCCTTTGAAAAAGGAGAAGCCGTGATGAACGAGGGTGAACCAGCAAAATATGTGGGAATTGTCCTAACGGGCAGTTTTCAAATTGTACGGACGGATTTCTTTGGTAATCGAAGCATGATTGCCAACCTTGTTCCTGGTGAATTATTTGGGGAATCCTTTGCTTGTGCAGGAGTGGAGGCAGTCCCGGTTTCTGTGCTGGCATCGGAGGCTGCGGAGGTTATGCTGATTGACTGTTTGAAAATTTGTCATTCATGCAGTAATGCTTGTCAATTCCATCAACAGATGATTTATAATCTTCTTCAAATTGTTGCGACAAAGAATTTGATGTTTCACCAAAAAATCGAGGTCACATCCAAGCGCACGACACATGAAAAGCTGATGGCGTATCTGATGCTTCAAGCTAAACAATTTGGCAGTCTGGAATTTGAAATACCATATGATCGCCAGGAGTTGGCGGATTATCTGGAAGTAGAGCGCAGTGGTTTGTCGGCGGAAATCGGAAAACTGCGTCGGCAAGGGGTCATTGAAGCAGACCGCAGCAGATTCAAGATATACAAACCGTTTGATGTTTGAGGCATGGAAACATAGCGGTAGCAAGTAGCGGCAAGCAATGCGCCGGTATATACCGGCGCTCGCTTGTTGGTGGCTGACGCCCCCAAGCCCCCGTAAGGACCGGCGCAGTTGCGCCGGTCCTTTTAAGCCGCCTTCGGCGTCTGCTGTTACCCGCAGGGAAAGGAAAAATCATCACCGCGCCCCCTGCTGGCGGTCACGATTTTTCTCTTTTTCGGTCACGCCCAAAATCCGATCCACGTTGTTTTTGGCAGCGAGCAGTTCTATCATTTTTGCCTTGGCCTGCTTGTATTCTGGATACCGCTTTCTGTTCTCAGCCTTCAACATGGCGTACTCCTGTTTCAGCGATTGCATGAACGGTAGCTTCTTCAAACCGAGGGAATCAAAGTACCACTTCGCCGCTTGACAACCTTCGATCTCGCTGGTATGCTGTTCGTAAAACTTGGCCTGTTTCCTGCCTGTCAGTTTCCGATATTGGGCGTAAACCTCACGGTTCTTGGAGTACGTTCCAATGTGCCGTTGCAGTTCGGAAATGTCTTTCATTCTTTGTTCAGCGGCTTTCATCTGGTCGCCCAAATCGTTGAATTTCTGAATCGCCTCATCACAGGCTTTTTCCAATTCTCCAAGATCAGTCAGATTGTTTTCCTGCAAGTATATGACCGTCTTTGCCATCTCCTTGAGATTGAAAATTTTCGCCCACCGCTCGAATCCGGGAGAGTTGGCCTGCTGCATTTTCGCTTGAATGTCAATGAGCAAATTGGGCTTGGACTTCACCGCCGCCTTTACCCTGGGAACGACAATCCGTTTGCCGGAAATGCGCTCCATAATCGCTGTTTCGGAGTAGTCCGCGCCGAGGGAATCACAGCGGACGAACCGCTTACTGTTCGGAATTTTGAACGCCAGATGTTTGCCCCGCTTAACCTCCGCTCCCGCCGTTTTCATGGCGGCGAGGAAGCTGTCAAAATCCTTGCATCCTTGACCGAGGGCGGTGTCGATTAAGCCCTCCAACTGGCCCCGGACGGTAGGCGGCTTACCCTCTCCCAGCCATGTGCCGTAGCTGCCCCGGCTGGGCTTCGGCTCCGCAATCACCGACAGCCCATTTTCCAGGCACAGCATATCTGAAATTCTACGAACCGCAAACGAGGATCGCCAGAAGTTTCGGAATTTCCTGGTGCAGTCTATGGCGGTCGAGTTGAACACGATATGAGAATGAATGTGCTGTTTGTCAACGTGGGTACAGACAATAAAAGCATGATTGCCCTTGGTCAGCGACATAGCGAGATCATAGCCGATCTTGTTCGCCAGTTCCGGTGTAATCTCCCCCGGCTTGAAGGACTGCCGCAGGTGGTAGGCGATCACATCATTGTCCTTCCGTTCCCTGCTGGTAATGGCGGCATACTGCCGCTTGGAAAAGAGAAACTCCTGGTCAGCGATGGACGGGTTACATTGGTAGGCCGTGACCAAATCGCCGCCGTTTGTTTTCTCTGGATTCTCTACATAGTCCGTCACCCGACCCAGGGCCTCTGCCACGGTCCGTCCCTTGCCGCTGTGCAGGGGCATCAAGCGCGTTGTTGCCATCTTTGTGTTATTTTAGAACTAAACTCAGAAAGCCCCTAAAAATGCGGGTTTTGTGGTGTTGGTTCTGTTTTTTGACCCAAAACAGAGGATAACAAAAGCGCAGGGCGGCGCAAGGAGGGTAGGACGCCCACTGGTACAATAAAACAAGGCTTCATAGAGCGGGTATCGCTGTCGGAGAAATCCGGCGGTCGGTATCCGCTCTTTTTTTGTGTCCACAGACTGGTACATAGGCGTGTATCCTGCCCCATCGAGGGGGCTGGGTACACGCCTTTTTTCTTTTTCCCATAAACCCACATTGAGAAAGCGAGGTGAACACAAATGCCAAGAGCAAAGAAAAAAGAGGCGGAGGCACCGACCGGAGCCGTGGCGGAGACCGTCCAGCGGATGCCCCTCTCCCAACTGCACCCCTTTGAAGGGCATCCCTTCAAGGTGCTGGATGACGATGCTATGACGGAGACCGTGGATAGCATCCGGCAGATGGGCGTTGCCAATCCCCTTATCGTGCGCCCGGACCCGGACGGCGGGTATGAGATCATCTCCGGCCACCGCCGCCACCATGCCGCAGAACTGGCGGGACTGGATGCCATCCCCGTCATTGTCCGGGAACTGGACGATGACGCCGCCGTCATCATGATGGTGGACTCCAACCTCCAGCGGGAGAACATCCTGCCCAGCGAGAGGGCAAAAGCCTACAAGATGAAACTGGAGGCTTTGAAGCATCAGGGGAGCCGGAGCGACCTAACTTGTGAGCAAGACGCGCACAAGTTGGACGGGAAAAAATCCAGGGACATCATCGCGGAACAAGCCGGTACGAGCAAGGACTCGGTGCGCCGCTTTATCCGCCTGACAGAGCTGATCCCCGAAATCCTGGATATGGTGGACGAGAAAAAAATCTCCATGACGCCCGCGGTGGAGCTGTCCTACCTGAAGCCGGAGGAACAGCGGAACTTCCTGGAGGCGATGGACTACGCCCAGGCCGCACCCTCTGTGTCGCAGGCCCAGCGCATGAAGAAAAAGAGCCAGGAGAGCGGCTGCACCCTGGAGGATATGTGCGGCATCATGGACGAGATGAAGAAGGACGACATGGGACAGATCGCTTTCAAGACCAGCGACTTGCAGAAGTTCTTCCCCAAGTCCTACACGCCCAGGCAGATGAGCGACACCATCCTCCACCTGCTGGAACAGTGGCAGAGGCGGCGGCAGCGGGACCAGCAACGGTGACACGCCCCCTTTTGCGGGGCGCATTTTTATGAAACGGAAAAGGAGCATCTACGCTTATGAACAGTATCCATTTTCACTTCAACGGTGATGTGAACATCAACCTGTCCCTGCCCGACAGCGCGGACAGGCCCGGCTACAAAAAGCTGGTGGACTCCCTGGAGGACTATCTGCACGACGCGGCGGAGGAGGCCGCTGTCACGGAGGCCGAGGCGGACTCCATCGTGATGGTGATGCGCCCGGACAAGACCCCGGAGGTCATGCAGGAGACCCAGTGCTGGGACGAGATCGAGAGCAGGGGCAAGTACGACTGCCTGGAGGTCGTGTCGGACGATGCCCTGGATGTGGCGGGGCTGGCTATCGTCTTTGACGGGCGTCGCGTCCTGAACCTGGGCAGGGAGCGGTATCTGCTTGGCCCCGTGATCGTCTACAAGTACGATGAGGACGGGGACGGCGTTTCCCTCTCGGCGGAGGACGTGATCGCCGCCGTGGTCTACTTCGCCGACCATACCGTGACCCTCTACGCCGATGGGAAGGACTTCCCGGCGTTCCACATCTGAGGCGCCGGCGTCATGCCTCCGGCGCCGTTTCCGCAGAAAGGGGGAATGAGATTTGCAGGAGGAAGTAGAGAACAGGACAGTGAACCTGATGATAAGCACCAGCAAGCTGACCGGGCGGACGCTGGTGGCGGCGTTCCGAAAATACTGCCAGCACCGGGCGCGGGTCAAGGGCTGCAAGGCGGCGGAGGGCGACCACGGAAAGATGACGGTGGAGAAGCTGATCCGCAAGGACCAGGGGGCGCAGCAGATCGACATCGCAAAGAGCGGCATCCGGGACTTTGAGCGGGTGCTGAACAAGTACGGCGTGGACTACGCCATCCGCAAGGACGTGTCCCAGGAGCCGCCCCGCTTCATGGTGTTCTTCAAGGCGAAGGACGCCGATGTGCTGACCGCCGCCTTCAAGGAGTATTCCGTGAAGCTGTCCCGGAAAGAGAAGCGCCCCAGCGTCCTGAAAGCCCTGGCGCACCTGAAAGAGCTTGCCAAGTCCATCCCCTCCAAGGTGCGGGAGAAGAACCAGGAGCGTGAGCGATGAACCAGAAAACAAAGAAACTCATCATCCTGAACCTCCCCTATGCCATCATCGGGCTGTTCTGCTCCAATATCGGGGAGGCGTGGCGTATCGCGGAGGGTACGGACATCTCCACAAAGCTCCTCGGCTTCTTCACCTCGATGGGTACGGCGTGGGGAAACCCCATGCCCAGCTTCCACCCCTTCGACCTGTGCATCGGGCTTGCCATCGGCGCGGCGTTCCGGCTGGTGGTGTATGTGCGGAGCAAGAACGCCAGGAAATACCGCCACGGGGAGGAATACGGGAGCGCCAGATGGGGCGGCCCGAAGGACATCGAGCCGTTCGCGGACCCCGTGTTCCAGAACAATGCCATCCTGACACGGACGGAGAGCCTCACCATGAACAGCCGCCCCAAGGACCCCAAGACCGCCCGGAACAAGAACGTGCTGATCGTCGGCGGCTCCGGCAGCGGCAAGACCAGGTTCTGGCTCAAGCCCAACCTTTTACAGTGCCATAGTTCGTATGTCATCACTGATCCAAACAGATAAGTATAATAGGGTTATAGGGAAGCGCGCACCCTCAAAGAAAGGAGGTTACACACCATGAAGAAGCAGACAGAGAAAGACAAACTCACCGCCCTATACGAAAGACTCTCCCATGACGACGAGCGAGCCGGGGAATCCGTAAGCATTGAGAACCAAGAGTTACTATGTAGAGGGTGGAGTCACCACCTAATACATATGACTGCGGTTCATTTGTGGCAGAATGGTACATTGCAGTTATAAGAAAGGCGGTGAGAACGCTAAAACAAGCGTTTTTCGCAACTGCATTTCACATTTTGCTGCAAATGAAAGGAAATGATTATGGAATTGACCTATACGAAAGTAGGAGACTACTACATCCCTGACCTTGCCCTTGACGATGACACTGAGTACGAAATCGGCGTATATGGCCGGATGCGGGAGAAATTCCTAAAAGAGCATCACCCTGGCGTTTACAATCGGATGGTTCTGTTTGGTGAACTGTGGAAACATCTCGCTGAAATTGATGCTGCCTGCCATGAGCGCATAGATTTTCTTATCTCGGTCATGGCGAAACAGGAGGGCGTGACCGAAGCCTCAAAAGCATCCAATCAGATGGAATGGGTAGGCTGTATGAATAATATCCGTAACCGGGCAGAGGAAATCGTCCTCCGTGAACTGGTCTACACATAAGAAGCACAACAGGGAGTATGACTGCGCTTACCGCAGCCATACTCCTTGTTTTTTTTGCTATACAATTCAGACGGAATATGGTATATTTTGATAGATCACCATCCGCCAAGGAAGTGTTCAACGGGGATGTCAGCTTGATTTAGCCGATTGATCTTGAGAGCCGAACGCTCTCTTTGCTCAATTCGTTGACCGCATGGTGGAGTATGACGCGGCAAAACTAGATGAGTTGACTCTGGCCTACGCCACCACCAGCCATAAGGCGTAGGGATCGGAATAGCCCATCGCTACCATGCCTGTGCTGATAGCTCACAATGTGATGCTGCAACGGAATATGCTCTACGTAGGCATTACCAGAGAAAGAACCCAAAATGGAACAGAAAGGAATGGGAACGGCTTATGGGAAAACAGAAACGAGCGCCGGGGGAGGAATATAACCCTCGCCTGAAAGCGCTGATCCTGCAGGTTGTCGATAACCAGATTGCCGGTCTGGATGAAACCGGACAGCCTGTGACAACGACAATAACAGATGAACCCGATTATGTGAAGCACACCTTTGAGCGGTTATCGGCAGCTCACGGTGCCGCCAGAGCTAAGGAGATGATTGCCGCGGTGCTGCTTGAGGAAATGTACGATGTGCTGAAGGACAAAGTCCCCTTTGATGAGCCGCGATATAAAAGCAAATTAGAAATGTTGAGGTGAGCGTTTATGAAAACGGAGGAAAATCCCCAGCGGAACGGTACGGGCCTGCCCGGCGGAACGGAGAAGCTTCTGCGCTCCTATTTTGACGCCTTCGCCAATTTATACGGCATTACACCCCTGTACCGGGCTTTTCGCATCATTCAGAAGCAGAACCCAGAGCTAAAACTGACAGAGGAAGACTTTCTGCAATTTGTGGATCAGCTTGATCAGGAGGAACGGCTTTACACTATCGCCGGTGCGGAGGATATCTACGATGACGTGAAGGAACCGACCCCGCCGATGAAGCGGGAGATCGTTGCCGAATATCTGTATGCGCTGGACGGCTTCGAGAGTTATTTGGAGTTAAAGGAAGAACAGGCGGACAAGCCCTATTACATCCCGGAAAAGGACGAATTACTTAAATACCAGGATGATTTTTACTCGGAAGAGACAAAAGAGTTTCTGGACCTTGGAGCATATCTGAGAAACGTGCTGAAGCTGAAGCGGGCTGATGATGTGCTTTCCGACCTTCAACTCGGGGCTCGCTGCGGGAACAGCGAACCGCAGATGATCATCAGCGATGTAGAGCGTCTGGCCGGCAGAGGCTGCTTTCACTCCCTGGAACAGCTTAACGAGTTTTTCCAATATTATTTTGCTATGTACAACAGTACGCGAGTCCCCTCGAATCGGGGCTTCACACCCAATGAGATTCAGGAGCGCATGGGCGGAGAACGGCCCGGCTCCCTTGAATTTGGCCCCAATATCAGTCGGGCGCTTCAAGCAGGGAAATTGGACGCTGGTAAACTGCGTCAGGGAATTTTTGACGCGGATATTCCGGTTCCTTGGAAGACATTACAGCGGGTAGAGCAGAAGAAACCGGGGCGCAATGACCCATGCCCGTGTGGAAGCGGAAAAAAATATAAGCGATGCTGCGGCAGATAGCGATATGCCGTCATAAAGAGCTGTGCACACCTCATTGGCACTCTCAACGGCGTCAATTACCTGCTTCAAATTTATTGTCATAGCGACGGCTCCTTTGTTCAGGTCCGATAAATGTCAGCACAATTTTATCCGGCAGTTTATCATTGTGGTGTATTCTGAAATGCTCAACCGCCCGCATCGCAAATCTATGGCTGAGTATGGTATCCCATTCCGCCAGCAGAAGGATTTCCGTTGTATCATCTTTGAAATTATAGCTGAGTGCGCCCCATTTGCCGCCGCAGTCTGCAAGATATTTGTAGACTGCGACGGTTATTTTTCTGCCACGCTTCCGCTGGGACTTTAAGCGTAGTTCCACCGCATGAAGTTCGTCTGCCGCAACCAGTTTTCTTGTCAGATTGTCCTCTGCTTTGGCATAGGCCCGCTCCGGTACTTCAAAAAGAAGTTCCTGTCGCAACAATTTCAACGCAGAACGCTCTACGCTTTTTGCACGGCTTTCTGTCAAATGGAAATACTGCGCCGTTTCGGTGAGCGGGTGGTCTTTGCCGTCCGCAAACCCAAAGCGGTACTGAACATAAACATTTTCCCGATCCGGCAGCGCATCCATCGCCTCGTGAAGTTCAGCCGCCGTCTCCTGTTCAATATAAATCTGCTCTGGCAATTTGGCGCAGGGAGAAGAAATCAGAGTTTCAACGGTATCATCCTCTGTATCATCTAAATCCTCGTCCAGATATATGATTTTCCAGGCGTTTGCCTTATCGTGCCGCAACTGCCACACCGTGTCCCGGCTATACTGGCGGATTAGGTCACTCATGGAGCGTTTGACAGCGGGAGCGGCATAAGTCAGAAATTGGACTTCTTCAAACTGCCTATATCCATCGATTGCCCTCCACAACCCAATAGAACCGGCCTGCACAAGATCGTCAAAACCTACACCGCAGGTGGATAGATGCTCCTGGCGTACCGGGTTCCCTACAATTTGATTTGCGACTTTCCGAACAAACGGGAGATTGGCCTCGATAAGTAAGGACACAGCCTGTTTGTCCCCGGCCTGTGCCAATTTGCAAAGCTGTTCATTCGTCAGGTCTTTCATTTGTTAGGCCCTGCTTTTGTGCAATATCCATGAAATCTCTGATAAAGTTTTTGATAAGCTCGGAAAACTGCCCACCCATTTCTGGTGTTGTACCTGGGAGCGTAGAGTAGGCCCCAGCAAGCTGTTCCAGCGAGATAGATTGCAACGCTGGAACAGCGTTTTCACCTTTGACCATGCTTTGCATCATAGATTGAGTGATCTGCTTTGTAGCCAGTTCCGTTGTTGGTGTCTGCGTCTGGATACCGGCCTTGATGTCCCGGAGCATTGTCATTAAAGAGGACTGGATTACCTCAACATCCCTTTCGTGGGGAGCAACTTTCATCATGCCGAGAATCTGTGTAGCGGCCTCTGTCCCCTCCTGCGGGTTTGCCAGATGGCTGGTGTCCAATGTGCCGATCATCTGCTGCATAGTATCCCACATGGCGTTCAGTCCCGCAGGTCCTTCGGCATTGCTGTCCTTAAAATACCGGGCGATCATGCGCGTAATTTCCGGGAATTGAGGACTCTCTAAAATGCGGTTGACCACATCTGTATCGACTTCCCTGGTATACAACGCCATTGCCGCCTTGTAAGACAGGCCCAACTCTCCTATATCATAGTTGCGCCGCTCCGGGAAATCCGTCTGGCCGAGAATGAAATCGGTGGACACGCCCAGGAAGTCCGCGATCTTGATGATATACTCGTCCCCGATTTTATCTGTTTTTTCGCTCAGGAACCGGCTGAGAGAGCTTTCTGCCATGCCGATTTCCGCAGCGAGTTCAGCCTGAGTGATTTTCCGCTCCTTGATAAGCTCTTGTATCCTATGCCGGACAGTTCCCGGTAAATACGCCTGATCCATTTTCGACACCCTCCCCCATGATACCTGATTATACTACATTCCACACCAAAATTTAAGTCGAATTTTGTATCTTGCATTTTTGCAATTTTCACCACTGAAGCGGCCTCAACTTGCAATAACGCCATATTTTTTCGGTCGGCACCATTTTCTCCGTATATTGGTATCAGAGGGTAAAACCTCTGAATCCATACGAAAAGGAGCATGGGATGTTATAGCGAATATCTGCGGAAGCACCGCCCCAAGTTGTCGGGGCGGCGTTTTTGCGTCTGCAACTGAATAGGAACAACGGACCACCGGCGGGAAATCCCCCTACAAACAAGGAAAGAGAGGTACAATGACGAAAAACACCAGCACCACTATGACCCGGCGAATCGGAAGCACAGTTTTCAAAGTGAATATTTTTACAAAAGAGGACGGCAGCGAAACCATGGAGGACAAAATTTTACGGCTGATCCGGCGCGAAGGGTTGGCATCACAGCCAGAATGTGGTATGATGAATGTGCCACAAATGAACCGTCAGTCTGAAAGGAGCGCATCATGAGCGCCAGACAGACGGAAACGAAGATCACAGCGTTATACGAACGTCTCAGCCGTGACGATGAATCTTTAGGGGACAGTAATTCGATCATCAATCAAAAACGATACCTGGAGGGCTATGCCGCTGACCACGGTTACAGTAATATCGTCCATTACACGGATGACGGATGGTCTGGCGGAAATTTTGACCGTCCCGCATGGAAACGGCTGATTGCCGACATTGAGGCTGGAAAAGTAGAACATCTTCTGGTCAAGGACCTCAGCCGGGTGGGGAGAGATTATCTCCAGACGGGCTTTTACACAGAGGTCGTTTTCAAACGCTATGGTATCCACTTTGTTGCCGTCGGGAACAGCATTGACAGCAACGATCCCAGCTCTGGTGAGTTTGCCCCTTTTGTCAATATCATGTCCGAGTGGTATTTGCGGGACCTGAGCCGGAAGCAGCGCACCGCCATCAGGGCCAAAGGGGAATCCGGCAAGCCGACTACCAATCAGGCTATTTACGGCTACAAGAAAGACCCCAACGACAAATACCACTGGCTCATTGACGAGGAAGCGGCGGCAGTTGTGCGGCGCATCTATCAGTTGGCCGTTGAGGGACACGGCCTGAGCGATATTGCAAACATTTTGTATCGGGACAAGGTTGAGTCCCCTGCGGCATACCTGGCAAGGCAGGGACGCGGCCCTTGGAAAAGCAAAGAAAATATTGACCGTCCCTATGCTTGGAGCGACTTCATTGTGGGACGAATACTGTCTAAACCTGAGTACATGGGCCATACGGTCAACTTTCGTTCCCACAAAGAATCCTATAAGGATAAGCAGCCAATTTTTCATGCCCCAGAGGACTGGCTGATTTTCGAGAATACCCATGAGGCTATCGTGGACAAGGGCACCTGGGAACTTGTTCAGAAGCTGCGGGGAACTCCGCGCCGGATTGATACGCTGGGCGAAGCCAATCCCCTTACTGGGTTGGTGTTCTGCGCAGACTGCGGGGCAAAGATGTACAACCAGCGGACACGGGGCAGCGATACAAAGCCGTATCCATCCGACGCCTATGAGTGTTCCTCATATAAACTCGCAGGGCAAAGAAGGACGGCTGTTTGCAGCAATCACCACATCTCCACAAAAGCTCTGCGGGCATTGATTTTGGAAACTATCAAGGTCACCAGCACCTACGCTATCTCCAATGAGGCTGAGTTCATTCAAAAGGTCCGGGCAGCGTCCGAGATTCAGCAAGCACAGGCGGCAAAGGAGTTGAAGCGTAAGCTGAACAAGGACAAGCGGCGCTTTGACGAACTGGACACTATCATCAAGAAGCTGTATGAATCCTATGCGGTGGGCCGCATTGGAGAGGAACGCTTTGACACCCTTCTCGACGGATACGAACAAGAGCAGGCAGCGCTCCGGCAGTCCATCGCGGAAGGTGAATCCGCATTAGGCAGCTTTGAGCAGGACAGCGCCAATGTAGAACATTTTCTCAATCTTGCGAGGAAGTACACAAACTTCTCAGAGCTGACTACGCCAATGATTAACGAGTTCGTTGAGAAGATCGTTGTCCACGCCCCGGACAAGTCCACGGGCGACCGGGTACAGGAGGTGGACATTTATCTGAAGTTCATCGGCAAGTTTGATGCCCCTATGCCGGAACCTACTCCGGAAGAGATCGCGGAGCAGGAGCGATTGCAGAAGGAGCGTATCCGCAGCCGGGAGAGATACCGCCGTTTGAAGGCTGGAGAGAATCTCAGCCCTCCTTTTGAGCGGACCTGCGCGACCTGTGCCAAAACCTTCTCCGCTCTGCGGCCAAACGCGAAATACTGCTGTCCTGCTTGCAGGCAGAAGGATTACCGCCGCATGGCGAGAGAAGCGAAGTCAAAAGTATCATGAATTTGTATCGGAGCGGTCCGCAATGCTGTGGACCGCTCTTTTCCATCACAAGGGAGGTTGAAAGTCCATGTGGAACTGCGATTGGGAGTACCAGCACCAGGATGTTTTGAAGAATTGCTACGAGCGCAAGATGGCTGGCAGACCCTATGGGAAAAACGACCCCGTCCGTAAGATTATTTGCGAGGGATGCGGGTGTGTTTTCTATACGCGAATCTGGTCCAAAAAATATTGCTATTACAAGAAATGCGGCAATACCGGCTATAAAAAGCAGTTGATACAGCGGCGTTTGGCGCAGCCGCCCCGTACTCAGGTCTGCAAAGTGTGCGGGAACACATTCGCGCCCAAGCGGTCAGACGCGCTCTATTGCAGCAATGCCTGCCGCCAGCGGGCGTATCGTCAGAGTGTTACGGATAAAACAAGTGGTCATGATGACCACTTGCTCGAATCGTAACGGAACACGATTTAAGGTGTTACGGTTGGACATAGTGGAAATAAATTCCCCTACGATTATTCGTAACGCAGATGCAGCCGCGTTACAGATAAATCAAGTGGTAACTTTGACCACTTGATTTATCTGTAACAAATTAACCCCGCATAGCGTTGCGGATATCTATCATAGGAACTTTTCCCACTTTACATATCCGTAACAGAAATGGTTACAAGAAGAAATGTTTTAGGTTGGGCGGTCTGCGGACCGCCCTTTGCTGTTATACAGCAGAAAGGAATTTTATGAACATTTTGAATCACAATACGCCGATCATCATCGGCATTGACCACGCCTATGGCAACATCAAGACTGCCAACTGCTGTTTCAAAACCGGCGTGGCCTCCTTCGACAAGGAACCGACCTTCAAGAGCAATCTGCTGGTCTATGAGGGACGCTACTATCTGATCGGAGAGGAACACAAGGAATTCACTGCCGACAAGATGGCTGACAGTGACTACTACATTCTGACCCTCGCTGCTATTGGGCGGGAGCTGAACATCCGCAAACAGATTTCAGCCCGTGTCCATCTGGCGGCGGGGCTGCCCCTCACCTGGGTCAGTGAGCAGAAGGACGCTTTTAAGCAGTATTTGCTGCAAAAGGACAGCGTAGACTTTCATTTCCGGGGTGCGGAGTATCATGTTGACTTTGTTGGGGCCGACATTTTCCCCCAGGGTTTTGCCGCCGCTGCTGACCATCTGCGAGACTTCCGAGGGGTGAATATGCTGGCCGACATCGGCAACGGCACGATGAACGTCATGTATATCAATGACCGCCGTCCCCAGGAGAAAAAGTGCTTCACCGAGAAATATGGGACACACCAATGTATGCTGGCTGTCAGGGAGAATCTGCTGAAGCTCTACGGTTCTGCCGCTGACGAAACGGTGATTGACCGTGTGCTGCGATACGGGACTGCGGAGATCAGCGAGCGGTATCTAACTGCCATCCAGTCAACTGCCAGGGAGTATGTAGCCGGTATCTTCCGCCGCCTGCGCGAACATGAGTATGACCCGGAACTGATGAAGTTGTATGTGGTTGGCGGCGGTGGCTGTCTGATTAAAAATTTCGGAGAGTTTGACGCTGGCCAGGTTGTCATCAACGAGGACATCTGCGCCACCGCCAAGGGGTATGAATATCTGGCCCATCTCCGCGCCAGGAAGGGCGGCACGGTATGAGTGGACAAATCGTCAGTACCAATATTCGGTTCAATCTGGAGAAAGAGTCGGATCGGACGGCCTGGGAGTACCTTCAGCAGAGAGACAAGAGACAGCACCGCTCTTAGAAGCTGTATTCATAAGCGTTTAAGCAAGGTATGGAAATGAGAAATTTTGACGATAGTCTCAGCAGA
>NZ_QZEG01000058.1:0-15995 GCF_009917605.1 Anaerotruncus sp. 1XD42-93
TTCGTTTACATTGCCGCTATCGCTATTTTGTTGATTTAGCTCAGCCTTCACTATTTTTCAAACAAGCCCTAATTATCTTCATTAGGGCTTGTCAAATATTGTGTTTTCATTTCCTGTTATGACGGTATACGCTTTCTGAGATTGATGAGACTAAATACATCATCCATAATTCCTCTATCCCGTACCTCCAGCATCAACCATTTCTGTCTATTTCCAGTTTTTGTGTTTTTGAATACTGTCTGCACATAGTCGGAACATTGCGGCATAAGAAACTCTGCCTCCATAAGTTCATGACTTCCTACAACCACGAGAGCGATAAAATAGCCTTGCATTGGATAGAGCGTACAAAGTGACTTTCCACCTTTTTTATACTTAATATTCCAGCCTGCCTGCATGGAACAACGGCTGTATTCCATGCAGGGCCTGGTCCGATAGGTGAACTGGATACGGTTATTAAAGTCTATCCATAACGGATTGTTAATGTATTCCGTGACTTGCTCCAATGATGGAGATTTTTCATTTGAATATAGCGCATTCCAATCCATTATAAATTCCTCCTTAGCTTTTATTTTTCAGCGGCAGGGGCTTGACCCAAATTTCCATACAAGTCATACCGTCTGAGTCACGATAATACTTTTCTGCCGAGAAAGGCTCCGTGGTTAAATTGTGGTGGGGCAGCCATATACCAAAAAGGTATTTACTGGCCTGGTCTAAAGCAACCGTTACCAAATCTTCAAAATTTTCTGCTTCGACTCTGCAAACGATGTATTCTCCTGCCGAGAGTTCTCTCTTAACAAAACCATCCTGCAGCCGCTCCGGAATATTTTGAACAAGGCCACCTGCAAAATAAGTGAAAAGGTTTTGTGAAGTACCTTCCGTATGGGACATTCCCATTTCTACAGTAGTATTTAGATTGGCTGCGATTGAAGCCTTCTCCATATGGTAGCGCTTCCAAAGCTGTCCTGGCACATCTACACCTGTACTTTCACCAACCGGCATTTGTTCAGAAATGCGAACTTCCGTTTCCAAGCCGAAATAAATTTCCGGTTTATCCAATGTCTTTCTCTGGATTTCCAAGACGATATTTCCTACCACCAGCGGAACCCCTTCGTCTACTAAAACATAATTCATAGAAACTTCCGGCTTGTCGAATGTATTGAGCATTGGTAAATCCCTCCTGTAGTTTTCAGGCGTAATCCCATACGTTTCCTTGAAAGCCCGTGTAAAATTCGCATGGCTTGAAAAGCCATAGTCCAAGGCAGCGTCAAGAATCCTCTGTTCGGTACTTTTCAGATTTTCAATAACCTTTGCCAGACGGCGGAGCTTCACATATTCCTGAACCGGTTTATTTACCAGCCGCTTGAACAAGCGCTGAAAATAAAAGGGGGACAGACCTACAGTATCTGCCAGTTCTTCCGTTGAAATTTCTTTTGTCAGGTGTTCCTCGATATAAGTCAAGGATTGTTCGATTGCTTCATATGCGTGCATTGCGGCACCTCCTATATTTGATGTTCAAATTATATCATTTTATTTTTTGCCAGGCTTTTCACGCAATGCGCTTTTTGATTAAGAAAATGCACTTTGTAAAACAGAGACATGGAATAAGGGTTGCTGCACGACGGTTTTTTCTTTTGCCGTCAACCTTCAGATTGGGTCTATATGGTTTCAGTTTTTTCGGAAAAAGCGTTCACAGTGCTCGTAAGGGGGTAGCCCCTTATCGGTGATTTCAATATAATCAGCTTTAGTCATACCGTACAAATAGTAATCGCAGTATGTGTTTATCATTTTCCCCTCACGGATAAGTCCTTCACGCTTGAAGCCTGCTTTTTCCAAAGTTTTATACGATGCAATATTTTGTACATGAACATCAGCCCATAAACGCTGTAATTCCGTTTCTTCAAAGCAGAAGATAGTTACTCTCGCCAGCGCTTCTGTCATAAGTCTGTTCCCTTGATAGGCAGGTGAAAGGCGAAATGCCACTTTTGCCATGCGGTCATTCTCAATGAGATACACCCACATATCGCCAATAACTTTATGATCCTGTTTGTGTACAACACCCCAATGAAAACTTTTCGTAGGTTTCTCCGGCTTTTGGAAAAGTAATTCTGGATTTAAGTCGCTTTTTCCGGGACGTTTGCCCCAATACCGGTAAACGGAACTGTCTCCCAGCCATTCTTTCAAATCCGCAACATCTTCTTTTCGCAGAGGGCGCAGGATAAGCTGCTCCGTTTCAAGAATAGGTTTATCCTGAACAAAATCCTGTAATTTCATAAGTCACCCCCTTAAAAGTTGAACACCTGTCCCCAATCGAAACAGCTGGACGCTTCTGTACTTTTCGGCCATTCTCTGCACCATGCGGGAACACCGGGCGTTTCAACCCTGTCAAAACTCGGAGTGTAGGGCTTGATGTCGAGTACGGGTGTATTATCGTTTGCGTCAATGAATGTAACACGAATCATGCCGTTGGTAAAATCAATACTGATAATTTCAGACGTTGTTAATGCAATAGGGTTCGGACGTGCAGGAGATCGTGTCGCAAATACGCCCATGACTTCGGATGCGCCTTTATAGGGCTGTTCTGTCTGTAATTTATTCCGGTCTGCGTCGTTGTCGCAATCGCTGAACCACCAAAGGACATTGATATGGCTGAATCCCTCTAAGGCCTGCAGTCCGGGAATATACTCCGGCTCTAACTGAATAAATGTGCCGGTTTCATCATTTTTTACTTTGCCAATGGCTTTTAATTGATAGGTCATATTTTTCCTCCTTGCTTTGTTGGTAAATCCAGTATAAGACCTCACACCATGTGAGATGCAACGGGGAAAAATAAAAAATGCCCTGCATTTTTAGCAGGACATTTCAAAGCCTGCACAATCATATGTGTTCCAGCGGTATTTGAAGTTCAATCAAATATTTTTCAGGATTATTCTCATTCCACGGGCCTCTATGTACGATTTGACGCATAGGGTTAGACATTTTGTATTCGCTGTTTTTCTGTAGCCATTCGGCAAAGGCAAGGTAGGCTCCTTTTATATTTGCAAAATCTCCATAGACCATTGTGCAAGCCATATACGGGACTGGTTCTGTCATGCGAAAACAAAATGGTTCTTTTGCCTTTCCCATTTTCTTTACCGGAGCACATAGCTCAATATCAACATCTGTCTCCCGAAATTCTGTATCGTGATAAATGGAAAATGTATTGCTCGTTATTTCTATTTTTTGCGCACCAGTAAAAGCAGAAAGTTCTTTCCATAAGTCGCCCTCGGAATAGTAGGTTGGTACAACTTTCCGCAAGGACAGCACCTGATACGCAGGGATTGACTTAACGAAGATGTTATAGTGCAGTTCTCCTTTACCACCCCGTATCTCACTTTTTGCAAGTTCGATCTTCCGTAGCTTTTCTCGTTCGGCCTGTATTGCATTCTCTATCTCTATGCACTTTTTGTCGAGCTGTGTAAGAAGTGATTGCTTGTCCATCGTCAGGGCAAGCGCGATTTCTGAAACATTCAGCCCACTATCCCTCAAATACAGGATTTTATTCAGACGCGGTATTTGCTCCACCGAATACAGTCGGTGTCCCGTCCACTTGTCAACCTCTGCCGGCTTCAGAATGCCCACTTCGTCATAATAGCGGAGCATACGAATAGATACCTGCGTCAGCTTTGAAAATTCTCCTATCCGAAACATCGTTTCACCACCTACTCTAACTATATTTGTACTTTTATCTCATTACAGCTTTATATGTTACTTGCTGCATCCTCATTGTACCGTCTTTCGTTCAGTCTATCAATGCTGTTCATGGTATGAGAACTTTTTCCTAGTCACCACAAAATGGCAAGCAATGCAATCTTCCGTAAGATTGCGTATTTTGGCAGGAATCCGTTTCCGGTATTCCTGCCAAAATGCTTGTTGGTGACATGTCCCCAAACCCCTGAGATCATCACCTGCGGTGATGGCTGCGCGTTCCGTTGGAACGCTGAAATCTTTATACATGAAGATAGAAAAAGAAAAAAACCTTATCATAGCTATAGTAAAACGGCATGGCGGTCTTGATTTCTTAAAGTTACCGTCAGTAAAATGTAATAGGAGCGTGGGAAAGGAGCTGCTTAGCAACGTTTTTCTTTTCCACCGCCAGGTAGATACAATAGGTTATTAGCGATTACAGCAATAGACTTTAATTGCTTCACCAAAAAACTCTGCAACATTCCATGTAGCAAATCTGTTGATGTACTCGGCAAACCGTTCGTCTGTTTGATAGAGTTCGCCCAGATACATCAGCATATCATCCGAACAGGGATAGAAGTTTTCAGAAATATACTCTTGCCACTCTGCAACAATAGATTGGACGGCGGGTAAAGTAGGTGCTTCTGCCTTATATTCCGCCAGTCGTTCAAAGACATTTTGGGAATATATTAAAAAATCATTCCACTTCTGATTTCTCTCTTTTTCGGCTCTGGCTGAAAAAAAAGAAGAAAACTCTTGATACTCATGGGTGCTGCCCCAACGTCCGATAACTTCATTCCTATATTTTTCTTGTAGAGCAGAAATTTCTGCATTTGAAAATGCTGTAAACGAGTAATCACTCTTTCCGGCCAAAGTATCGTTGACTAAGCAAATAAGTCCCTCTATCTTCTTTTTTCTAAGATTGAGAAGTTCTAAATGTCTTTCTAGCGCTTCTCGTTTATTATATACGGGTGCTGATAATAATGCCTTGATCTCTTTTAGAGAAAACCCCACTTCACGGTAAAATAGAATTTGTTGTAACTTCTCTAAATCATTTTCGGAATATAAACGATATTTTGTCTTATCTGCTTTGGTAGGTTCCAACAGACCGATTTCATCATAATAATGCAAAGTACGTATCGTAATACCGGTCAGCTTTGCAACCTCATGAATCATCATTTTTTTAGGATTCATTCCAAAATCCCTCCACTTCTTTTAGTATTTCATCAGCAGGTGTCATGGTAGCTTCAATGATAGATTTTCCTGTTTTTTTCAGATAATATTTTATCATATGATAGCCACAAGCATATCCAGCACAATAGGGTAAACCAACAGGAAAATAATTTTGCATTTGAGCCATTTCATCACCATATAGATATGCTGTCAGGTTATCTAAGCCTTGTACATCCAGCCCTTCCTGGATGATGGGTTTAATATATCCGTTCAAAGTTTCCATATCTGTCTTGCTTACCCACGGTCCTACATTTTCCTCACCATATAGGTAAGTAGCAAAGTTTTCAGCAAGGCCCTCACTTATCATCATTTCAGCAAGAGTAATGTCATTGTGCCATTTTATAAACTGGAAACGGACATTATGATTTGTTTCATGTGCCAACGCTACGGGAAGTCTGCTCTTAGTGTGTTCAGATGGAACAAGCCATGTAAAAATGTAGCCGGGAATACCTCCATCTCCACAGTAATTGTCATTCATTATCGAATAAGGATTTTGGGGGTCAGCCAGCAAAACAGTGTATAAATATTCTTTCACAGGAAATTCTATTCCAGCATCGGAAAAACACTTTAATGACCGCTCGATAGACTTTTGACAATTATCCCAAAATTGGTTGTCGTCCAACAGTGTAATACTTTGGGCCCATGTTTCATCAATTTTTTCTGGCAGAAGAAAGCCCAACATACCACTTGCCATAATAACATCATAGCCATTCGGTTGTGCAGCCTTCATTGGCACATTGTAGCAGGCCCACTTCTTTTCAAAAGGCTTCATCATTTCATAGCGATAAATATCATTTTTTTTAGAAGCTGGCGCTTCCATGATTTTTCTGTAGATACCGTCAGAGCGAACGGCCTGTACTTTTAGGATGCTCATATTTTGTACTTCCTTTCAATATTTTGTAACCTTATTCTACGGTATGACGGAACGTCAAAGTCAATAGTTTTTGAAAAATTTCTTTCCTGAACATTGCATTATAATTTAGGCAGTCTGATTAAAAACACAAAACTATCACTGGCGTGCATTATCCCGCTCCCGTTCCATCACAGACCCGCCCAACAGATAGTCCACATTGGCTTTAACATTATAAAGCTCTTTCATATCGGCTCTGGCCTGCTTATAAGAAGAATAGGCTTTTCGTTTCTGTTCCAGAAGTCCGGCGTATTCCTCCCGCAGAGATTTGATGGAGGGCAGCTTTGTGATCCCCAGCTCGTCAAAGTGTTTCTTCGCCGCCTGGTGCAGAAGGATTTCCGTCTCATGCGCCACACGGAATTTTTTGCTGTACCCGGCTTTCCGGTATTCCACATAGACCGCCCGCGTCTTGGCATAATTTACGATCTGTTTCTGCAGCTCTCCATTGGCGGTCATCTGCGATTCCAGCTCCTTGATCTGGACCGACAGTGCATTAAAGCTGGCGGTAGTGGCGTCTGATTTTTTCTGCAAATCCTCATAGCTCATATCGCCATGCTCTTTGAGATAGATCACCGCCTGGGAAAGCTGTTTTAAGTTAAAAACCTTCGCCCAGCGTTCATACCCCGGCCCTTTGCCGGAACGGATTGCCGCCTCAATATCCACCAGCAGCCCGACTTTGGAAACTGGCTTTTGGGGAGAGGTACGGCGCGGCTTCACCGTCCGGGTGCCGGCGATCCGTTCTTTGATGGCCTGCTCGGTATAGTCGCCCTTTAGCGTATCACACCGGGTATATCTATCTTCCGGTGACAGGCGAAAACGGAGGTACTTCCGCTCTTGGTTGACTTCAATCCCAGCCGCCTCCAGCTTTTTCAAAAGTTCTCCAAAGTCTTTCGGCTTTTCTTCCAGGGCAGCATCGATAGCCCATCGCAGCCGTTCCTGGTGGGAAGGCTGTTTCTGACTTCCCATCCAGGTGCCGTAATGGTCCCGGCTGGGCTTCGGATTCTCTACAATGGAAAGCCCATGCTCCAGGCACAGCTTGTCATTCATGCGCCGGATCGCCCAGGTAGAGCCCCAGAAGTTGCGGAATTTTTTCTGACAGTCCAGCGTAGTAGAGTTTATGATAATGTGATTATGGACATGGTGTTTATCCACATGGGTGCAGACAACAAAAGCATGGTTTCCCTTCGTCAGCTTTAATGCCAGCTCCCGCCCGATCTGGTTCGCTTCTTCCGGCGTGACCTCGCCGGGCTTGAACGCCTGCCGGAGATGGTAGGCAATCACATCATCCGCGCCCCGGTTACGTCCGGTCAGGTTCGCATACTGACGCTTGGATAAAAGAAACTCCGCATCGGCGGTCCGGGTGTCGCACTCATAGCCATAAATGAATTTTCCAAAATCGGTTTTCTGCGGATTCTCCACATAGTCAATGATGTCCGCTATGGCCGTGGAGACATCCCGGCCTTTCCCAACGTGCAGCGGCATGAGCCGTGTGGTCGCCATCCCATCACCCCCTTACTGTAAAACCGGCCCTGTTATCGTGCCTGTTCTTTTTTCATTTTCGGTTTATCACTATGCGCCGCCTGCTGCCCGGCGCTTTTATTCAGGCTGTCGCGGACAGACGGTTTCTCCTGTGCCAGCGCACACTCCCGTCTTGCCTGCGTGAGAAATAAATCCATCAGCCCTGTATGGCTGCGGTCCACAACAAAGTAAACATTCCGGTCATATCCGAAACCATCCTTATCCTCACAGACCGGGATTGTCTGCGCCCAGGTTTTGTTATCATGGGAAATCCGCCCATCATAATCTTTCTGCCGGACCGTGTTGGCAAGGACATAGAAAATCCGATCAGGATCAAATTGCTGTAAGACCTGCTGCACACATGCGGGGCCTAAGCGGTTGTCCCGGTAGTTGTCCGCAATGGCCTGTTCGATTGCCTCCTTACACGCAATGTTTGCCTTGTGGGAAGCACGGTACTGATTCAGTTCCCCATGCTCATGCGCATAGGTGGCAGAATGAAAATAAATTGGCGTTGTATCTTTCAATGAAATCCCTCCAATCAAAAAGCTGCCATAGCAGACAGCCATAATTATAGAAAAAAGGCGGGGCTGCCAACGAGCCCCGCCGAAACTGTTTAACCAAATACAAAATCCTTTAGTGCGCTGTTTGCTCCGCCGATAATCCCCACCAGCCAGGCCGCCGCCATTGGCAGACCGTAGGGGCTGATCAGGAACGCAATCCCCAGCCATGAAAGCCCCGGCCAGAATCCGGCTGCAAAGAACAGTGCCAGCGCCGCCAGAAATACGATCCCCGATAGAATCCCCAGCACAGCGCCGGAGACCACCACAAGGAATTTGCACACCAGATAAAGAATCCCCGTAACCAGTACAAAGGGAAGTGCCAGCAATTTACCAATCAGACGCATACGCCCGCCTCCTTTCCTTTTCCATGTCCGTTTTTTCAGGACAATCAGGTATGCCCGGAGGGTGTTTCAAAGAGAAACATATTTGCCCCTCTATCAAAATTCTACCGTGCCGGCTGCCGGAAAGCAACAGCGTTTTTTCCTGTTTACGAAATGTTCGCAAATCCCCGCAGCAGCTTATCCATGCCATCCCACAAACTGTCCAGGCGGGTGTGCAGATCGTCCACGTCGGCAGCATAAATACTCCCGGTCTCATTGGCACGTCTGGTGTACTGGTTTAAGTTATTGGAGCAGATACGAAGGAGCCGTATCATTTCCTGAATGTCGCTCATATCCAGATGGATGATATAACCGTCTACCGCCATCTTGCGGAGATATGCGGAGAGGTTGGTAATGCCGAGCTCCGCCATGCGCCCCTTTACCAGCTCCGCCTCCTGTTCAGACATGACGAATTCCACCCGGACGGATTTTTTGTTATGCCCGGCCTTCATCGTTCCGGCTCCTTTTTATGGGAAGGCGGTTTCTGGGTGAAAGCGGCTGCCGCCTGCACCTCTTTCAGTTTCCCCCGCAGTGTGCTCTTTTTCAGGCTATCCATATATTCCTGAATATCACCGGGCTTTGCATGGTAATCCCGCTTAACATGCTCCCGCCGCAGGATTGTTTGTAATTCCCGCTCACTTTCCGGCAGCCAGGTCACACATTTGGAAGTTCCATGCTCTGCCTTAAACATGTTAATCTGCTGCATATAGGAATCATAGGGGAATACCGCCTGTGTACCATCCTGGAACAATACCGATACTTTTTCAATCTCACAGGAAAGCTGCTTGACCCGCTCCACGTGGGCGTGATAATCGAGAGGCCAGATACAGCCGGTGACTTTCCCGTCCTGTATGCCGTCCAGCCGGATTGCATACGCCAGGATAGAATCTTTCGTCTGCTCATGGTAAAACCGCCACACCTTATTTTCGTGGCTATCCTGCAGGTAAACATCCCTTTCCCATAAACAGTACGTGCCGCAGGTCCTGGACATCCATAAGAGCTGTTCATTCTCCCCATTTCTGCAGGCTGCAAGATTTTGTATCAGCTCTTTGTCAATATCAAAATCATCCTTATAATGCTGTGTGTGCAGCTCTACAACTTTCCCTAAAAAGTCCAGTACGTCCACGCCCTCGAATTTTACCGCCGGCATCAGCGTTCCCTTTCCGGCGCAGGAGGGGCAATCTGCCTGGCCTCATGTTCCGGGCGGTCTGCTTTCAGCTTTTCCATAAGAGAGGTTTTTTCTTCCGGAAATGTTTCAGGGGCAAGCTCCTGGATTTCCTCATAAGTCTGCCCGTCTGTCAGGTCAGGGCGCACAGGCGGCTCATTATTGAGCCGGCCATCCAGCATATTGTAGTTTCCGGTCTGTCCTTCCTCGTAAAGCTCCGCATTATGCAGATAGCTCTCCGGCGGCTGGAAGGGCTGTCCGGCGAACAGGATTTCCCGGTTCGGTGTAAACTGTGAGAGCACGCCGTCCCGAAGCCTCGCAAATTCCTCATACTGGCGCAGGGTAAGGCCGCGCTCCAGCATTTCCGCCTGGGTATGCGCCCAGCCCTCCCCGTAAAGAAAATAGTACATATCCGGCTGGTCGCAGACAAAGCACAGGGAGCCGTCCTGATTGTCATAATAGGACGCCTGCATATCCTGGTAGTGGCAGCATTCCTCACGCCCCAGGTACACCCGGTTATCCGCGCCCAGCATGGCGACCATGCCCGCATAGTTGCTGTGGACCGCAGAGCGGATTTCCACTAGCGGGTCCGTCTCCGGCATGACCTGTCTGCCGGGAATCTCGTTCTGCTTTTCTGCCCCGTCATTTCTCGGTGTCATTTCCTCATGGGCGCGGGCATCCAAATCCGGCTGTGCCTGTGCGGAAGTCTTTCTGACGGCGCCCGGTTCCGGTTCTTTCTCCTGTGCGTAATAATGGACATTGGCGGTGGTTTTGCTGTTCATTTCTCTGGCATAAGCCTCCGCAGACTCGCGGGTATCAAATTCCAAAGGCTTTCCATCTTCCTTGCACCACGCCTCGGCATGGCCGAAGATAGAAGCGCCGCTGCGCACCGCCCATACGCCGTAGGTTGTTTCTTTTCCCATTCTGATCCTCCTTATCGTTCCTGCTGTTTTGATGGTTTCTGCTTTTGGGGTGGTTCCGTCTGTTTTGCGTCTTTTATCTGCTGCCGGAGGGAAGGCCTGTGCTCCGGCTCCGCTTCGGAATCCGTGATATTGACATACTCGCCAATGATACAAAGCGCCTCCCCGTAACTGCCGCAAGCAAACACCCGGTCCTTCATTTCCTTTGCCTGGTCCTTCAGGTCATGCTCCCGCAGGGTACGGGCAGCAATCCCCACCAGGTTGAAGATATTACCGTCCTGGCCGATCAGCGCACAATCTGGTTTTTCCGGCTCCGGCGAAGGCTCCCCGATAAAACCGCCCAGACGGTTCGGTACAAAATCGGACAGCCAGGTACCGCCAAAATTTTCATGGGTCTGTAAACGCCACACGGCAAGTTTCCCGATGTCCAGCTTCACATCCTCGAAGGGATAGAGCAGACAGGTAAGCTCCCCATACTGGAAAGTGGAAACATCCTCAAATTTGCTGCCGTCCTTCAAAATACCCGCCTCGGTAAACATCTCATTGATTCCGTCCACCCATTCCTTCAAGTCCCCGCCGCATCCCTGCAGGATCAGGCCGTCTTTGCCCTCCATACTCCGCAGGTCATCGGTTGTGATCGTGTTGATATTCAAAAAATCGCCTCCTATCGTTCCTGTTGATGATTGGTTTTCTGCCGGGTGGCTTTTGCCTCCGGCTGTTTCTTTAGCTGCTTACGGACAGAGGGTTTCTGCTCCGGTTCCCGCATATCCGTAAAAATATCGGATAATGGCTGCTCCCAGCGTTCCCCGAAGCCACGGACCGCCGTGCCCGCCAGCGCGCCGTTTTCCTGAAACATTTTCAGTGTGTCAAAAGCCCGGTCAAACAGCTTGATATTTCTCTTATCCACACAGGGAGCAAAGTGGATCACCCCTTTGGGATAGTCCCCGCCGGTGCCGATCCAGCCCCGGACAAAATCGTCATAGCCTTTTGTGATCCCGGCATCGGCCAGTTCGTTGGCATGGCTGGAAACCATTGTACTTGTAGCTGCATACTGATAGCCTAAAACCAATATGCCGGTTTTCGGGTTATACATAAAGCGCCGGTTATCAATCTGCTGTATATCAATTATCTGCCTCTTGGTATCAATCCGCATGAGCTCTTTTGTAATCGCTGTCTTTTCTATCCGCATCCCTCCCGTTTGTTTATTTGTCCGCAGCTTATACCCGTTTTGGGGCGTCAGAGTATTCTAATACAGCCGCCCTTCAAACCGGGTCCCGAAAGCCTTGAAAATCAAGCCTCATTTTGGTTAAGTTGCGGACATATTGCCCTTAATTTTTCCTGCTCCGGCGCTTGCGTTCCCGCTCGGATTTCCGTCTGGCAAAGGCGCGGCAGGAATCCGAACAATACGCCTGGCTGGTGGTAGGCAGATAGGCTTTCCCACAGACCGGGCATGTTTTCTGTTTCAGGGAAGTATCCTCGCCAATAATGGCAGATTCCAGCGCCGGGTCCACCGGCAGCACCGCCTCCTGAAAGTACCGGCAGAAAGAGCCGGTCCACCATTTTTGCAGCATATAACAGGGGCAGTCTAAGGGGAGGCAGAGCCTATCCTGATTGTCATGGTTGGCGCACAGGTCTGTTACCAGCCTTCGGACCCTTGCCCGTTCCTGCCTGGTCAGTTCCCGTGAGGGCGGCCTGTTCATTTCCTCCTGCCTTTCTTAGCCGGAAATTCCAGCTTGAAATTCACATATTTTCCGCCTGTATCGTCCAGCAGCACCACTGCGTCATAGGTCTTTCCCGTTTTTTCGCTGTAAAGCCCGGACATGGAAACGCGGCCCTCTTTCAGAAGGGCCGCCGCCACGGATTTTGTTATGGATTTTTTCTTTCCGGAAAAGAATTTATTGTCTTTCCACAGCGCAAAGGCACAGTCCCGGTTATCACAAAAGAACCCTTTCTTGCCTTCATATACGGCTCCGCCGCAGCGAGGGCAGGCGCCGACAGCCTCACGCCCGTTTCTTTTTGCATCCGGGAACAGGCCGGCAAAGCGTTCCTCCGGGGCGGTATGCTCCTTTACCAGCGTCCGGCTCATATCCGCAATCTGCCCCATAAAGGATTCTGCGGCCAGTTCGCCGCGTTCCACCTGCTTCAACATGGATTCCCATTCCGCGGTGAGCGTAGGCGATTTGATATTGTCCGGCAGGACCAGGATCAGGTTCGTACCTTTTTCCGTTGGGATAAGCTGCTTTTTCTTCCGCTGCACAAATCCGGCAGAGACCAGTTTTTCCAGCGTAGCCGCACGGGTGGCCGGGGTGCCTAATCCCTTGCGCTCGGCATCCTCCGGCATATCCCCGGCGCCGGCGGTCTCCATAGCCGCCAGAAGCGAATCCTCCGTGTAGTGTTTTGGCGGGGAGGTTTTGCCTTCCCGGACGCTGGCAGAGACCGTTTCAAAAATCTGCCCCTCCTGCAGCACGGGGAGGGAGGCATCCGTGTCCCCGTCATCCTCCGGTTTGAATTCTTTAAATCCCATGCGGTAGAGGTGTTCCACTTCCTTCCATCCGGCCTGCAATACGGTTTTTCCTTTTGCTGTAAAGGAATTACCTCGGCAGTCCAGAACCGCCGTCACCGCCTCGAACCGGTGCGCCTGGGCCGTGGCAGAAAGCAGTCTTGCGGCGATCAGCGTCAGTACATCCCGTTCCCCGGAAGGGAGCTCCGATAAATCCGTCCGGGCAATCTCCACCGTAGGAATAATCGCATGATGGTCGGTGACTTTGCTTCCATCCGTCACCCGGTCAATATCCGGTTTCCCGGCACAGCCTTTCCCAAAGGGCATATGTTCCCGCAGCCAGAGAACCAGGGAAGCGGCGGTTGCCTGCATATCCTCGGTCAAATACTGGCTGTCCGTCCGGGGATAGGTCGCCAGCTTTTTCTCATAGAGGGATTGCACATAGTCAAGGGTCTGTTGCGCCGTATAGCCATAGATACGGTTACATTCCCGCTGCAAAGTTGTCAGGTCATACAGGCGGGGCGGCTGCACCGTCTTGACCTGCTTTTCCACGGACAGCACCAAAGCACCCTGCCCGTCACAGTCCCTGCGGATTTTTTCAGCTTCATTTTTCCCGGACAGCTTTTCGCCGGAGGCAGTAAAGCCGCCGCAGGTAATCTCCGGTACATAAAAGGGCTTGCTCGTAAATGCCTGAATATCCGTCTCCCGCTGGACTAAAAGGGACAGCGTGGGTGACATGACGCGCCCCACATTGAGCGTGACGCCATACAGGACAGAGAAAAGCCTGGTGGCGTTAATACCGATCAGCCAGTCAGCCCCGGCCCGGCAGACCGCCGCGTCATAGAGCTTATCGTAATCGCTGCCAGGACACAGGTGTTCAAACCCGTCACGGATCGCCGCATCCTCCATACTGGAAATCCAGAGGCGTTCCATCGGTTTCTTACATCCGGCGTGTTCATAGGCCAGACGGAAGATCAGTTCGCCCTCCCGTCCGGCGTCGGTAGCGCATACCACGGAATCCACCCGTTTGTCTTTCATCAGCCGGCAAAGAAGGTCAAGCTGCTTTTTCTTGTCCTTCGGCACTTCATATTTCCATGTTTCCGGCAGAATCGGCAGATCGCCATAGCGCCATCTGGCATACTGTTCCCCATAAGCCTCCGGCTGCGCCAGCTCCAAAAGGTGCCCCACGCACCAGCTCACCAGGTACCCGCCGCCCTCCAGGTAGCCGTCTTTTTTCTCATTTGCGCCCAGAACTGCCGCCAGCGACATGGCGACAGAGGGCTTTTCTGCAATTACTAACTTCAATGTTCAGACCTCCTTTGCATATCTTCAAATTCTTCGTCCGCCTGCTTTCCTGTCTGTAAAAGACACATCAGCACAACGCCGGCAGACATTCCTCCGGTGAATGTAAGAAAGTGTGTAATCATGTTCCACATAAAAATCGCCTCCTTATTGAGTTTGGTTAATAAAAAAAGCAAAGGCTTTCAACACCTTTGCGTTTTATTACAAAGAAAAAGCACCACCAAAAATATGTGGCGCAATTTCAAAGATATTTAATTGGGGGAAGGGAAGATTAGATGATCTATAAGCATTGATTCATGTGTAAAAATCATAGCATATTCAAATTATCCCTTTTTCTTATGGAGCTTTAAGTCAATATTTTTTGTTGCTGCTGCATCCTGCAGTAATCCGGCAACAAATGCGCTTTTTTCTTTGATCGTCATTGTTCCCATATCAGGTTTACGATCAATTTCTCTAAGTACCGTTTGCAGTTCTTGCAGTTCTAGCAGGTTGACGGCTACACAAAAGAGTGTCTTTTTGCGGCCATCATTATAGCCCGACAAGAAAATCTCCAGGATTTTTGCTTTTTCCGTCTGTTCTGCATTATAAGTGTCTATCCCGAATTGTTTGGCTTTTTCCATATCGGCTTTTCGATTTCGATGTGTTATAAAGGAATCAAAATCGTCAATATGATTGTATTTTTCACAGGGGTATTCGCTGCATTGGAAACAGTATTGAGCGCCGTTGTGCTCCATGCTGCACCTTGCGATTTTGCAGGATTGATTCCCCTCACCACCACCGCAACCGGGACAGTATTTATTCAAGAACATAGGGCAAAGCCCACAATTCAAACCGCAGAGGGAAAATAATTGATTTGCTCGGTTAAATCCTTTCATGGAACCTCCTTAAACAGCCTGCCTGCAAATATTCAAGACAAGCTCTGATAATACTCGACATAGCAAAGTAGAAAATTTGAAAACTTAAAACTCATATTTTGTACCATGCGAGAGCAACAGGCCATCTGTTAATTCCACACGCAGAATGATAGTGTTTTCATCGTCAAAATCAGTATGGCCGTTATCGATCCATTCAGCAAAGACCTTTTTCAGCTTTTCAGCAATCACACAATTCTCTTTTTTTCTGAAATAACCCAGGCTAATACCTCTCCCGTGCGCTGTAAACCATTCGCCGGCGATTGCAACAACAGAGTTATCTTTTATATGTTTCATTTTATTTGAGAGGGCATGGGTAATGATATAAAAGGCACCATCTTCGTAATAGGCATTTACATATCGCACATAAGGCGTTGCATTTTCTATTGTTGCTAATGATATAATCGTATCTTTCCCGAAACGCTCAATCATGACCAGTTCTGCTTCTTGACTAAATTCTTTCATTGAATCTTTCTCCCTTCAAATTACATTTTTCGGATCTGTTCAAAGTCTCGATAAGCTGAAAATTGTTTCATTGTAGGGTATGTTCATTATACATGCTTTATTGTTTTTACTCTTGATTGTGCAATTTCTTCAAATAGCTGTTTTTCGTTTAGGTCTTTAAAAACTCTTTTTGGAATTAACGTATATATTCGTGGTGCTTGAATTAAGTAATAAAAATCACGGTTCTCCCATAGTGCAGAGTAAATGTCCCACTTTATTTCTGATTCCATGCTTTGTGTTTTAAATTTAATGGTTTCCTTAGAGTCTGTTCACACAAACGAAGATATGCTATAATAAGGGAATGGAACTGAAGAAAGAACAATACGAACAAATCGCAGAGTGCTTTCCGAAACAGCGGAAACCAGCAAA
>NZ_QZEG01000059.1:0-15583 GCF_009917605.1 Anaerotruncus sp. 1XD42-93
TCTTTTGCTTTAGCCAGAGCTTGCCCAAAACCAAAGTTTTACTCGATTTTTTTCAAAAAATCGCGGGGTCGAGGGGCGGAGCCCTCGCCGCGTCCCGCAGGACGCGGAACACTTTATCCTGAGAAGCGCTTTTTTCGGGTGAATTGCCGCGAAGCGGCAAGAGGGGGCTTTTTGCAAGAGAAAAAGCCCCCTGCAAAAGGAGGAGAAAAAGATCAACCATTACAAATCCTGGTCCGGGCTCAACAAACAGCTGCAAAGTTTCCTGTGCGCGCCGCTGCAAGGGCGGGTCTCCTATTTCCTCACCCGGTACCATGCGGTGCATAACGCCTATGGCCGGGCGTCGATCCGCCTGGATGGGAAAGAGATCGCTGGCTTTACCTGGATGGACGGATACCGCCAAGAATGGGACCTGCATAAAATCTGGGAAGAAACCGGCGTCTGGGACGATGGGAATGCAGCACTAAAAGAAAAGTGGGCAAAAGACGGTACCTATAGCGAGATGGATTTTCTGGAAGCAGCTCTGACCTATCTCAACCTACCCATCCAACAGGCGCTTGCATCCGAAAACCCTCTCGTCAGGGTTTTTGCAGTCATGGACAGGCGGCTGGGGAAACGGACCCTGCAAGCGATTGCGGATGCGGCGGCATACCAGTCAGACCCAGCATGGGTGCGGCAGTTTTACGAGCTGCGGCTTAGCGTCTGCTGATACAGAGATTGAATTTTTCATAAACTTATGCTAAAATTGATTGTAGCCGGATGGAAAATTTGCTATAGTGTAATCAGTCTTTTCGGTTTTCCGCCGGCATAAAAATAACCAAGACAAGAATTATGAAACATTTTGGAGGTTGGTTTTCGTTTGGACAGTGGCATATCCTGGTTGATTCTGCTTTTGTTGATTGCTTTTTCCGCTTTTTTCTCGGCGAGTGAGACCGCGTTCTCCTCCCTCAACAAGATCCGTATGAAAAATTACGCCGACAACGGCGATAAGCGCGCCAAACGCGCGCTTCAAATCGCCGAAAATTTTGACCGCACCCTCTCGACGATCCTCGTCGGCAACAATGTGGTCAATATGGCAAGCGCCTCGATCGCGACAGTGGTTGCGACCGCCCTGCTCGGCAACGCGTATGGCCCGGCTGCCGCCACCATCGTCATGACGGTGGTGGTGCTGATCTTCGGGGAAATCCTCCCCAAGACCCTTGCCAAGGAGAACAGCGAGCAGATCGCCCTCAAGGTGAGCGGCCTGCTCTCCTTCCTGATGAAGCTGCTCTCGCCGGTGGTCTGGATTTTCATCGGGATCAAGGAGTTTGCGCTGCGGGCGTTCAAGGGCGGGGAGGCGCAGCCTTCGGTCACCGAGGAAGAGCTAAAATACATTGTCGAGTCGATCGAGCAGGAGGGGGTGCTCGAGGAGCAGGAAAGCGACCTCGTCCGCTCGGCGCTCGAGTTTGACGAGATCACCGTACAGGAAATCCTCACCCCCCGTGTGGACCTCACCGCGATCGACGTCGATACCCCCATGGAGGAAGCGCTCAAGGCGGTGATGGAGGCCCATTTCTCCCGGATCCCGGTCTACCGCGGGACGGTGGACAATATCATCGGGGTGCTTCAGGTGCGCGACCTGCTCAAGGCGGTGGTGCTTAACGACGCCAAAGCGCTTTCCCATCTGCTGACCGACTGCGTTTACGTGCACAAGACCATGCGGATTTCTGCCCTGCTCACCGAACTGAAGGCCAAAAAGCTGCATCTGGCTGTGGTGACCGACGACTACGGCGGCACTATGGGCATCGTCACAATGGAGGACGTGCTCGAACAGCTGGTGGGCGACATCTGGGACGAGAGCGACGAGGTGGTCGATGAGCTGGTCGAAGCCGGAGAAAACGTCTGGCGGGTGAGCGGCGACATGAACGTGTTTGAGCTGCTCGAGGCTCTTGAAATCGACGACCGGACGTTTGACAGCGACTACAATACGGTGGGCGGCTGGGCGCTCGAGATGCTCGGGCATATCCCCGAAGCGGGCGAACAGTACGTCTATGGACCGCTGACGGTTACCGTCCAGCTGGTCGAGGAACAGCGGGTGCTCAGCCTGCTGGTGGAGAAACAACCCCCGGCGCCGGAGGAATCCGAGCCGGAGGAAACCAAAAAGAAGGTGTAAATATGCGCGATTTTTCCAACGTCAAGCGGGTGGTGGTCAAGATCGGTTCCTCCACCCTCACCCATCCGAGCGGCCTGCTCAACATCCGCTGTGTCGAAGCGCTGGTCAAGGTGCTTGCTGACATCAAAAACAGCGGGCGGGAACTGGTGCTGGTCAGCTCGGGCGCGCAGGCGGTCGGCGTGGGCAAGCTCGGCCTGCGTGAAAAACCGCAGGACATGCCCGGCAAACAGGCGGTCGCCGCGATTGGCCAGTGTGAGCTGATGTACATTTACGACAAGCTGTTTTCCGAATACAACCATGTCACCGCCCAGATTCTGCTGACCCGCGAGGATGTGGACAATCCCGTCCGCAAGCAGAACCTGCAAAATACCTTCCATCGGCTGCTTGAGATGAATATTCTGCCGATTGTCAACGAAAACGACTCGGTCGCAACCGAAGAGATCGAGGCCGGCGGATCGTTTGGTGACAACGATACCCTGTCAGCGGTTGTCAGTGTACTGATTGAGGCCGACCTGCTGATCCTGTTGAGCGACATCGACGGGCTTTACACTGACAATCCCCGCACCAACCCGGACGCCCAGCTGATTCCCTGTGTGGAACGGCTCACCCCCGAGATCGAAGCGATGGCTTCGGGCGCGGGCAGTGCACGCGGCACCGGCGGTATGGTTACCAAAATCCGGGCGGCACAGCTTGCGGTGTCGCATGGGGTCGAAATGCTGATTCTGAACGGCGCGAACCCAAACGACCTCTATCGTTTGCTGGACGGGGAAGAGGTTGGGACCTGGTTCATGGCGCCGCACGACGATTGAAAGGCGGTGGACAGGATGAACCGTTTGACTGAACTGGGCAAGCGTGCGAAGGCCGCTTCCCGCACCCTCTCCTGTGCATCCACAGCGCAGAAAAACGCCGCGCTTGCGGCGATTGCGGACGCGCTCTGCGCACATATCCCGGAAATCCTCGCGGCCAATGAGGAGGATCTGAAAGCTGCGGCGCAAAACGGGATGTCCGAATCATTGCAGGACCGCCTGCGGCTGACCGCAGCCCGTATTGAGGGGATCGCCGGGGCGGTGCGTGACCTGATCGGCCTGCCTGACCCGGTTGGGCAGGTCATAGATGGCGGCACCCGTCCAAACGGGTTGAAAATCGAGAAGGTGCGCACCCCGATTGGGGTGGTCGGGATGATCTTTGAAGCGCGCCCCAATGTCACAGTCGATGCGGCGTGCCTCTGCCTCAAATCCTCCAACGTTTGTATCCTGCGGGGCGGCAAGGAAGCGATCCACTCCAATACAGCGCTTGCACAGATCATGTGCGGTGCGCTCGGGGGCGCCGGGCTCCCCCACGACTGTATCCTGCTTGTGACCGATACCAGCCGCGACTCGGCCAACGACCTGATGAACCTGAACGGCTACCTGGATGTGTTGATCCCGCGCGGCGGCAAGGGGCTGATCCGCGCGGTGGTCGAAAATGCGACCGTCCCGGTGATCGAGACCGGCGCGGGCAACTGCCATATCTTTGTTGACGAGTCCGCCAGCCTTGCACAGGCGGTCTCCATCTGCGACAATGCCAAGACCTCCCGCCCGTCGGTCTGCAATGCGGTCGAGACGGTGCTGGTGCACAGCCGGATTGCCGATCAGTTCCTGCCCGCGCTCGCGGAAAAGCTGGCCGAACACCAGGTGGAACTGCGAGGCTGCGCGCGCACCCGGGCGATCCTGCCGCAGGCCCTGCCCGCGTCCGACGAGGACTATGCCACCGAGTTTGACGACTATATCCTAGCCTTGCGGGTGGTGGACTCGCTCGACGAGGCGATCGAGCACATCCGCACCTACACAACCGGACATTCGGAAGCGATCCTGACCAACCATTTTGCAAACGCACAGCGGTTTACCGCAGAGATTGACGCGGCAGCGGTCTATGTCAACGCATCGACCCGGTTCACCGACGGCGGGGAGTTCGGATTCGGCGCCGAGATCGGTATTTCGACCCAGAAGCTCCACGCGCGGGGGCCGATGGGACTAGCTGAACTGACCTCCTGTAAATACATCGTGACCGGAAGCGGTCAAATTCGAACATGAAAGGGAATACTATGGCAAAAAACCAACCCGGGGGCCGTCCCGATCTGGGCGAGCGGATGCAGCCCCGGAAAAACAAATACGCCGCTCCGGTGGGGACGCTCTTTCTTCTCCTGATGCTGATTGGGCTGATCTCGGTCGCGGTATTCTGCGTGAATTTTACCCGCGCCATGCTCGACAACTCGGGCGAAAAGGAGGAGTTCGGCAGAATCATCGCGCCTGTGCTGATGTTCGACCCGGTCCCGTTTGAAAATGCGGTCGACGCCGACCCGCTTTTCCTGCTGCAATCGTCCATGTGGAGCGCCCTGCTGGGCGAGAAGCGGGACAGCTATCAGTTCGACAACGACACCAACCTGCGTCTGATTGTGCCCGCTTCGGACATTGACGTCGCCTGTGCGCGATTGTTCGGCCCCGAAGTCGAGCTGCACCACCAGACGTTTGGTGACTACGAGACAACCTATGTCTACGACGATGAGAGCAAGACCTACTATATCCCCACCACCATGGAGGCCGGCCCCAGCCCGAATGTTCTGAGCGTAGTCAAGAAGGGGGACAGCTACACCCTTGAGGTTGAATATGTCCCGCCGGCAACCGCATGGACGCAGGCGGGCGGACGTCCGGCAGCGAGCGGCCCCAGCACCCAGAACAAACATATGATGTACGAGCTGGTCCGGGTCAAGGACCATTTCCAGCTGGTTGCAATCCGGGATGTACCGCGCGAGGCTTCTTCCACTGTGGAGATCCTATCCTCCTCGGAAAGCAGCTCCTCCGCACAGCCGGCAGCATAACCCGCCCGCATACAAAACAGATCGGATGGCTGCTTCTGCGATGGTCTCGCCGTGGGAGAGAAAAGGATTTCGGCTTCTTGACCTTATAATTGGGTTATAAAAAACGAGAGGGAATTTCCCTCTCGTTTTTCTATTTCAGCGCGCCTGTCCCTATCAAAACAGTTTGCGCTTTTTCTTCGCGCTGTACGCGCAACGCCTGCCGGTTCACCCTTTGACGGGTGTGAGTTCCAGACAGAAAGCAGCCGCATAGATGCCGAAAAACAGGTAAAACGCGGAAAAGACCGGCGACGGAGCCACTGTAACACCCCGCCCTGCAAGCGATGCGGCGAGCATTCCCATGCAGGCACAGAACGCAACCAACGCAAACGGAAGCCCGAATACGACCGCCTGTCTGCCCCCCCGATCCGGGTCGATCTGGCCGAGCACCCGCGCATGTGCGAGCAGAAACGGCGCAAGCAGGATCAGCATTACCGTCGTGAGCATCTGGTCGGAAACGCTGCGTATGGCCGTGTATTCCATAAATGAGGAGAGCAGCAGCGCCACCTGCCAGGCAAGCGGCACCAGCAGGAGCAGTCCGTGTATTGGCCTGGACTGCGAATCTTCGGTGCGCCGCGCGATCATCAGGAAAAGCCCGCCCGTTACAAATGGCGCTATCCCGAGGCAGAGGAACGAAACCAGCGTAACCACCAACGCGGCAATCAATGCCGGCATGGTAATCGCCCCCTGCAGCATCTCAAGCTGGCCGGACTGTGCCGCCAGCCCTGAAACCCCGGCCGGAAAGCAGGCAACCCCCACCAATACGGCTGCCATCCGCCGGATACGGGATACCGGAAGATACGACCTTCTCGGTTGGAGCCATCCAAGAAGCAGGCATCCCCCGATGCCCGCCAGCAGAAGCAGGTTGAAAAGCCAAACGACCGCGCCATAACCCTCGTAGTAGCCGGTCAGCGGATCGACCGAGGCAAATTTCAGGAAAAGGCGCAGGCCAGTGCAGACGGCTGTAAACCCAATAAAATACAGATGCAACAGTTTCCGGTTCATAAGACGCTCCATTTCGCCGCGGTTCTGCCGCGGATGCCGGACCGGATGCCCGGCAGGATAAGATTAGATTGGTATGACCTGTTTATTATACAGTTTACCCGAAAAATGGTCAAGATGCATCCGGGCACAAAATCCGGACAAAGTGTACTGTCCCCTGTTTCCCCCGCATAAAATGGAACTATCACCGAAATGCTTCCAAAGTCAAACCCTTCTTTGGAAGCCTGCGTCCCTTTGGCCGCAGAGAGCCGCCTCTGGCGGCTTTGTTTCGCATTGCACATCCAATGGGTGTGTGTTGACTCTATCATCAGATTCAGGGGGAACCACCATGCGAAGGAATTTTCCAGACTATGCGGTATTTGCGGTCCTGCTCTTTCTGATCCCGCTGCTTGCCCTGCGGCACCCGATCCCTCTGCTGGAGCTTTCATCCGCAGCCGCACAGGACACGCCTGCCGCATTGAGGCCCACCTGGACGGCGGACAGCGAACATTCGGATTCCGGGGCCGGGGAGCCGCCCCAGCCCTCGCAGGTGGTGCAGGCGGATGACCGGCTCCGGATTCTGGACGAGCAGACAGGGGAAATTTTTACGGTCAGCGGGCGGGAGTTTGTGCGCGGCGCGCTGGCGGCTGAGATGCCGCCGACCTTCCATCCGGAGGCGATGAAGGCCCAGGCAGTGGCAGCGCATACCTATGCGCTTGCCTGCAAAGCGCAGAATACGGGCAAGGCGTATGACCTGACCGCCGATCCGCAGAACTGGAGAAGCTACACCACCGAGCAGGTATTCCGGGAACGGTATGGCAGCTATGCGGACGCCTACTGGAAGGCAATTTGCAGCGCGGCCGACCCGGTAGCCGCCTACCTTCTAATCTGGGAAGGGGAACCGATTGTTGCGGCGTATCACTCGATGAGCAGCGGGGTCACCGAGGATGCATCCAATGTGTGGCAGGGCGGAAAACCCTATCTGGTGCCGGTCGAGAGCACCGGGGACCCACTCGCTCCCGACTACGAGACGCAAACCTTTTTTCCGGTGGAGCAGGTTGCACAGGCGGTCCGCTCCACCTGCCCGTCCGCGCAGCTCGACGGAGACCCCTCCGGATGGTTTGAGATCACCGAACGGTCAGAGGGGGGATATGTTACCGGCCTTCTGGCGGGCGGGCAGAACCTCTCCGGGACCCGCCTGCGTTCCCTGCTCGGCCTTCGTTCGGCTGACTTTGACATCTCCTGCGACGGTACCCAGTTCTGCTTCACAGTGCGCGGGTACGGACATGGGGTAGGGCTTTCCCAATACGGCGCGGATTATATGGCGCGGCAGGGTGCCACCTTTGACGAAATCCTGCTGCACTACTATACCGGCGCAACATTGGCGGTGATTTCCTGAAAACAGTTTGCAAAAGGGCCGCTCTGTGTTATAATAGAAATGAAACTAGGATTTCGATTTGGATGATATGCGGGCCGTTGCCCGCTCCCGCTTTGACGGGGATGTGGAAAAAGGGGTTGCCAAAGATGGAATTTGCCAAACGGATGGAACTTTTCGGTGTGGGGATTTTCTCCAAACTGCTTGAACTGAAAAAACAGCAGCTTGCCAAAGGGGTGCATGTGGTGGACCTGAGCGTCGGCACGCCAAACATCCCGCCGGCACAGCATATTCTGGATACTATGGCCAGAGAAGCCGCAGACAAGCGCAACTATGTCTATGCGATCAGCGATACTGCCGAGCTTCAGGATGCGGCCGCAGCCTGGTACCACCGGCGGTATGGGGTCGAGCTGGACCCCCGTACCGAAGTCGTCTCTCTGCTCGGCTCCCAGGAAGGGCTGGCCCATATCAGTCTCGCAGTCGCGGATGAAGGGGATGTCGTTCTGGTGCCTGACCCCTGTTATCCGGTGTTTGGAGACGGTCCGCGCATCGCCGGGGCAAAACTGCATTATATGCCCCAGCGCCGGGAAAACGGGTATCTGATCGACCTGGACGAAATCCCGGAGCAGGTTGCCCGGGCTGCCAAGCTGATGATCGTTTCCTATCCCAACAATCCAACAACAGCGATTGCACCTGCATCGTTCTATCAGGAGCTGATCGCCTTTGCAAAAAAATATGGGATTATCGTCCTGCACGACAATGCCTACAGTGAACTGGTGTTTGATGGGCAGACGTGCGGCAGCTTCCTCGCCTACGAAGGCGCAAAAGAGGTCGGTGTCGAATTTAATTCGCTCTCCAAGACCTATGGCCTGGCTGGCGCAAGGATCGGGTTCTGTGTCGGCAATGCGGAGGTTGTTTCCAAGCTTTCTACACTCAAGTCCAATATGGACTACGGCATGTTCCTCCCGGTGCAGAAAACCGCTATCGCGGCGATCACCGGTGACCAGTCCTGCGTGGCTGTTACCCGGCAGGCGTACGAAACCCGCCGCAATATCCTCTGCGACGGGCTTTCCGCAATCGGCTGGCCGGTCGACCGGTCCAAAGCCACCATGTTTGTGTGGGCCAAGCTACCCCAAAAATTTGAAAATGCCGAACAGTTTGCACTCGAGCTGCTCGAGCGTTCCGGTGTGCTCGTCACCCCCGGAAGTGCGTTTGGCCCCTCCGGCGAAGGGCATGTACGGCTCGCACTCGTTCAGGACGAGGAAGAGATGCGTTATGCAATCCATGCGATCGACCAATCCGGTATCCTGCGTTCATGATTCCCACCCGTTGCGAAGGTTCTACATAGGACAGGCGGCAGCCCATCTTGCTGGGCTGCCGCCTGTCTCTGTTTAAAATCTGAAATAAAGGAATGGGCTGTATCCACTGCCAACCATGTAGATGATCGCCAGCACAAAGGTCAAAAGGACAAACACCTCATACAGGGCGCGGCCTATTTTGGAAGCATTGACACGCTTCATCGCCTTTGTATGCGGGATCGAGAAAAGGATACCCATAACGAGAAAGAAAACATACTGCGGATTCAGCGTCACATTCAAATACGCGATGTCTTTTCCGTATGGAACAAACATCCCCTTGATAAAATCGACTGCCGCGCCCAGCGTATCCGCCCGGAAAAACACCCAGCCAATCATAATCACAAACAAGGAATAGATGTGCTGGAGGGCAACCGGCATCTTCTTCAAAACCTTTTCAAATCCCAGCCGCTCTGCAATCAAAAATACGGCGTAAAACAGTCCCCAAACAATAAAATTGAAGCTGGCTCCATGCCACAATCCGGTCAGGAAAAAGACAATCAGAAGATTCACATAGGTCCTTGCTTTCCCCTTTCTGCTGCCTCCAAGGGGGATATAGAGATAATCCCGGAACCATGTACTCAGCGAGATATGCCACCTGCGCCAGAATTCCTTGATCGACCTCGATATATATGGATAGTTGAAGTTCTCAAGAAAATCGAATCCAAACATCTTCCCCATGCCGATCGCCATATCGGAATATCCGCTGAAATCAAAATAAATCTGTAATGTATAGGCCAAAATGCCAACCCAATGCCCCCACAGTGAAGGATATTTTCCTGCAAAAACCGTATCCACCAGGGAGGAAAGCTGATCCGCAATCAGCACCTTTTTGGAAAACCCGATTGCAAAGCGGATCACCCCCGCGTGGAATTTTTCCCATGATGTGCCGCGCTGCGCGATCTGGTTTTTTACGTCAACATAGCGCACAATCGGCCCTGCGATCAGCTGCGGGAACAGGGAGATATAAAGCGCCAGATCCAGAATATTTTTCTGAACCTCCACCTCTTTCCGATAGACATCTATCACATAGGACATAATCTGAAAGGTGAAAAAGGAAATCCCGATCGGAAGCGCGATTTGGGGGATGGTCAGTGCTGCGCCTGTCACCCGGTTCAGTGTATCTACGCTGAAATTCAGATATTTGAAAATATACAGAATCCCCAGATTGTAGGCTACTGCAATGGTGAGGAGCAGCTTGCCCTGTTTGCGGAATTTGTCAAGGAGAATTCCGATCCAGTAGTTGACAAACACCGACAAAAGCATCAAAAAAATATTCTTGGGCTCTCCCCATGCATAAAATGCGAGCGAAGCCACTAACAGTACCAGATTCCTGTATCTGTCCTTTGCAAAATAATACAGGAATAAAAGGAGCGGGAGAAACTGAAACAGAAAGACTGAAGAAGAAAATACCATCAGCGCGCCCTCCCCGCATACATCAGCTGGATTGCCAGATCCCTGCTGTCATCGTTAATTCCTTTTTCCTTTGGAATGAACGATTTGCTGCAATAGATTTCGACGTCGTAGAGGTCCTCTGCCCCGATCTTCGCCAGCTCTTCGGCAGATATGAAGAGTGAACCCGACCACGCTTCCTGAAACTCTTTATGAAGCAGCTTCTTCCCATTTACGAATACTTCGACTATGTCCGGAGTTTCGTCACCTTCAAATAAATGAGGGGAAATCCCTATTTGAAGCTCCAGTCCCGCGGTTTCAATCGCCTCATCATGTAGAAGGATTTCCGTATATCCCCGCGCCCACGCAAATCCGTTCTCCCGCGCATACACCCCTCCTAAAGCGTACGAAGGCCACCCCTCTTCCCTGGCGCAATTTAAGTTTTCCGTATAATTTCTGCTGCTTTTTTGTGGCTCATAAGTATCCAGAAATTCGATTAAATAATCAACAAATCCATATGCATACTGAACCACTTCCGACTCGGTTGTTTCAAGTACAACCACATCAATATCATTCAAGCAGTTGGTAATATCAAACGTATCCCACGAGTCAATTTTCGCACTTGTATCGTAATTATACTGTATGTACTGTGCTCTGTTGATATACCAGAATGCTTCATATGGGTACAGGTCCAGAATATCTTTTCTGATACCCATTCCAAAGGAATCTCCATGAACCAGAACTCTGATTTTATCGTAATCTTCTGCATATTCTCTATTGACCATGTATTCATAAAAATCTCCCTGCAGCTCTCCCCATATATTTAACAGGTCGTATACGTCCGAATCCCTCCAAAAAGGTATGGATGATTGCTTTACTTCTTCCAACATAATATTTCTATAGTTTTTCCCTGTTATTTCGGATAATTCTCTAATAATTCGGGCGCTCGTCTCTTGCTCAAAGGTTCTCGACCAATGAACCCCGGTTGTATAAAAGGCCGGGTACTGTAATGTATCTTTTTGATCTCGGCAGATCAGATGTGGAATATCTGTCTCCGCAATCAACTGCGAAAAATAGACGGTAGACGGAACCGCATTTTTATCCGCGATTGCTTTATATTTCTGCGGGATGTTTTCCGGATAAAAATTTGCTTTGCTCGGTGCAATATAAACATAGAGATACTTTCCAAAGCGTGCTAATTTATCTTGAAGGATTTTGAGTTTTTCAACATAATTCTGCATATTCTTCTGATGTTCTTCCTCGGAATAATCTGCCGCTCCATTGATACACCATTCTGCATTTATGTACCCCATATCATAAATATCCTTGTTATATCCTATGAATCTGTTCCCGAGATTAAAGCAATGATAACGGATTGTTGCATAGGTCTTTGTGATAACTCCTCTTGGTTTAAAGCTCGCTTCATACCATTTTGTAAAATTTTTCTGGAACTCTCCTTTCAGGAAAGAGTCAGCGGAAAATGCCGGTTTTTCTGTGCTGTCCGTGAATCCTTTCAGAGGTACATCACAAGCCCATGTGCCAGCTTTTGAAGCAAGCCCCAGCACGAACGGCAGATACAGTACTGTCAGAAACAGCACAATTACCATCTTTTTTAATTTCATTCGGTTTTTAACCCTCCTAAAAACACTCTATACAAGATCAAGAGGATTCGCTCAAAGCTGTTCATGCTTATGTTCCCAAGACATAAGCATGAACAGAGGACGTCCTCTGTTTTGGTGTATTTCACCACTTATTTACAAAACTATCAATCTGGACCTGCTCTTGTATCCAGCCCGACAAATTTTTCTGCGCGTTATACCGATAGCTGCGCACGCTCTCCCAGCAGCTCCCGATTTGCCTCCAGTATCGGAGAAACCACTTCATGGATAAACTCTTCCACCTGTTCCCTGCTTCTGCCGGTGAACTGCTCAGGCTGCAGCACTGCTTCGATCTCCTCGCGCTTCAAATTGAACGAGGGGTCTGCAACAATTCGGTCGATCAGGTCGTTCTCGCCGCCTTCCTCCTTGACCACCTTCGCCGCTGCAATCGAATGGATGCGCAGCTTCTCATGCAGCTCCTGCCGGTCGCCGCCCTTCTTGACTGCGCTCATCATGATATTTTCGCTCGCCATAAACGGCAGTTCCCGCATCACCCGCTGGCGGACTACCTTCGGATAGACAACCAGTCCGTCACAGACGTTCAGCATGATTTTGAGGATCGCATCCACAGCAAGGAACGCTTCCGCCACCGCAATCCGCTTATTCGCACTGTCGTCCAGTGTGCGCTCAAACCACTGAGTCGCCGCAGTAAACTCCGGGTTCAGAGAATTGACCATCACATAACGGGAAAGCGCGGTAATCCGCTCGGAGCGCATCGGATTGCGCTTATACGGCATTGCCGATGAACCGATCTGGTGGGTTTCAAACGGCTCTTCCATCTCCTTGAAGCTGGCAAGCAAACGCAGGTCATTTGAAAATTTGCTTGCACTTTGGGCAATCCCCGCCAAGGCATTGACCACAAAGCTATCTACCTTACGGGAATAGGTCTGTCCAGAAACCGAAACCACCGCGTCGAAACCCATCATCTGCGCGATATCCTGCTCGACTGCCTTGATTTTGGCAGAATCTCCGTCGAACAGTTCCACAAAACTTGCTTGTGTGCCAGTCGTCCCCTTGCTGCCGAGCAGTTTCAGACCAGCGATCCGGTGCTCGACCTCCTCAAGGTCCATCAGCAGTTCGTTCATCCAGAGGGTTGCGCGCTTGCCGACTGTCGTAAGCTGGGCTGGCTGAAGATGGGTATACGCCAGGGCAGGCATCTCCCGATATTTCATCGCAAACTCTGAAAGCAGCGAGATCACGTTGAGCAGCTTGCGGCGGACGATCCGCAGCGCCTCTCTCATGATGATGACATCGGTATTATCTCCGACATAACAGCTCGTCGCCCCCAGATGGATGATCCCTTTGGCATCGGGACACTGTACCCCGTAGGCATAGACATGGCTCATGACATCGTGACGCACCTCTTTTTCCCGCGCGATCGCAACATCATAGTTAATCTCCTCCGCAAACTGTTCAAGCTGGCTGATCTGCGCATCGGTAATCGGCAGGCCCTGCTTCTGTTCCGCCTTTGCCAGTGCAATCCAAAGCTTGCGCCATGTTTTGAACTTGTGATCCGCGGAGAAAATATACTGCATCTCCTCGCTTGCATAACGGGTGCAAAATGGGCTTTCATATTGATTGTGTCCCATGTTTGGTTCAACATCCTTTCTCTCTGTTTTTGGGCGGCATTGTCCGTGAGTTCGATATAATCGTTCTGGCCATCATTATACCATCAATCCTGACAGGTGGACAAGCCCTGCCATCGCCTGTTTTGATACTCAGTCCTGTCTGCGTGCACGAATTGCATAGATCGGTTGTCCGAGATTGGAAAAATAGGTCTCGTATTCGGTCATAATGTTGCTGGCAGCTGCTTCACTGTTGTGCAGGTCGGTGGTTGTGAAATAGGCCGGCAGTACCGCCGCAAATTCAAAAGTGGAAAAGTGGTAGAGCATATAATTATCGGTTTTGAACTGGAGTTCACCGCCTGGCACAAGCAGTTTTTTATAGACCTCCAGATTCCCCCGGTAAGTCAGCCTGCGTTTATACTGGCGGCGCTTATGCCACGGATCGCAAAAATTGATATAGATGCGCTCCAGCTCTTCCGGCTCGAACATCTCCGGCAGCTTCTCCGCATCATCAAGCAGGAAACGGAGATTGGGCAGCGGCGGCTCGGCACGCATCGCCCGTTCTACCGCGATCACCGCTACATTGGGTTCCCGCTCCATCGCAATAAAGTTGATGTCGGGGTTTCGCTGGGCGAGCTGACAGATAAACGCCCCTTTACCGCATCCGATCTCCAAATGGAGCGGCGCGGATGGATTTGGAAACGCCTCCCGCAGACGCCCTTTCTGAGCGGTTGGATTCGACAGGATCATCGAAGCACAGGCATTGAGCCGTGGGATCAGGTTGGTCTTTTTGCGTGGACGCATAGGATATCACTCCTTTTTAGAGCCTATTTGAAATCTCTGACAAAGGGGCTTTTTCTCTTGCAAAAAGCCCCTCCTGCCGCTAATGGCGGCAATTCACCCCCCAAAATGCGCTTCACAGGATAAAGTGTTCCGCTCGATCTCCGCGCCAAGAGCCGCCTTCAGCGGTTGCGCTCCGAAACGCTTCGCTGCGGCTCGCAGTGCGACAAGCGGCCAAAGGCTCTGCCTTTGGAAACCGCAGCCTTTGAAAAGGCTGGCGAAACTTTTCATTTTAACCGTTGCGGGCGAGCACATCCGCCGCCAGTTTTTCCGCGTCCGCATAGGTGCACAGCTCCCCGCTTTGTTTGCGGAATGCGGGTGCGCCGCGCATCCCCTTCATATACCAGGCTGCATGTTTACGAGCTTCCCGCATCCCGCCGCTTTCCCCTTTGTTTTCACAGATCAGCTTGATGTGCCGGAGCATCACCTGCATCCTTTCCGGCAGGCTGGGGTCGGGAAGGACTGTCCCATCGGTCAGGTAACGGTCAACCTGGCGAAAAATCCATGGGCTTCCAAGTGCGCCGCGCCCGATCATCACAAGATCGCATTTCGTATATTCATACATCTTCATTACAGATGGCAGGTCTATACAATCGCCATTTCCAATTACCGGAATCGAAACCGCCTGTTTGACTGCTGCAATGATGTCGAGATCAACCGGGGGCGCATAATACTGCTGGCGGGTGCGCCCATGGACTGTCACAGCCGCGGCGCCGCTCTGCTCGATCGCGCGGGCAAACTCCACCGCATTGACCGACTGGTCATCCCAGCCCTTGCGAAATTTAACCGTAACCGGCAGATCGACCGCCCGGACAACCGCCTCGGTAATCCGGGCCGCGAGCGCTGGATTTTTCATCAGTGCCGAACCGCCTCCGTTGCCCGCGACCTTTGGCGCAGGACAGCCCATATTGATGTCGATGACATCGGGCTGGAACGCAAGCGCCTTGCGCGCTGCTTCCGCGAGGATTTCCGGTTCATCTCCGAACAGCTGTACCGCGATTGGCCGTTCCTGCTCGCGCACCGTGAGCAGACGGGCGGTCTTTTTGTCCGAATAGTGCATCCCCTTGGCGGAGGCCATCTCCCCGACCAGATAGCATGCACCAAACTCCTTGCAGATCTGGCGGAATGCACTGTCCGCGACCCCTGCCATCGGTGCGAGCGCGGCGGTGCGCTTCAGTTCCAGGCTGCCGATTTTCATAGAATCCTCCTCGCTGTTTGAAATGATTTGACTATATCAGAAAAAAAGCGTTCTGGCAATCTTTTAAATCATGCGAATGGGGAGAAATCCTCTTTTTTCTGAAATGAAAGTTTTACTCAATTTTTTTCAAAAAATTGCGGTTTCCAAAGGCAGTGAGGCAACGGAAGTTTGGGTTCC